>JABDBK010000022.1 GCA_013288655.1 Gammaproteobacteria bacterium
GCGAATACCAAAGACAACTGTCTCTCATCCAAGTTCGAGGAGTATGATCACTTTTGCATACATTGATATAAGGATCAACCTTTTGAGGCAGTGACCATGACGGATAGTTTTCATTTTTTAAAATGCCTGAATCAAAGCCTATTAAACTTAGGGCTATTTTAAATGTAGACTCAGGCGCATAAGAAATACTGCACTCTCCTTCATTTATTAACACCTTGCCATTTTCTTTAGCTATAAAACAACCATCAGCCGCAAATGATTTATTGATGCATAAAAATATATAAATACCGAATAAAATGATTTTTTTCATAATGGCCTAATGAATTTTTCTATCATGATTAATTAATTCGTTGCTTACCTAGTTTAAATGTTCCAATCTTTGATTGAAAACGAAAATAGAGCAATAAGACGCTGCCAACCATACCTGCAACCATCCCTAGCCATAATCCAGATCCTTGTAATCCTAGTTGAAATCCTAATAGATAACCTATCGGCAGAGGAATAACCCAGAAACCAATAATAGAAGCAAAGAGTGTAAAGCGTGTATCTTTTAAAGCACGTAATGCGCCAAATAAGCTAATTCTTGCGGATTCTAGAATCTGAAAAAATGCAGCGATAAATAAAAATTCACAGGCTAATTTTATCGTTTTATCATATGCCATATTGTGAATATCAAAATCAACGGAGATGAGTAACGTTGGAATAGTCCAATAACATATCGCAATACAAAACATAAATAAAACAGAAAGGATAACACCTGTATAAGCTGTTCTTTTTGCATCATCCACTTGATTAGCACCGATTTGATGCCCCATTCTGACAGTAATAGCTTGAGCAATACTGAATATAATACCCATCAAAAGCCCTAAATATTGCATCGTAATTTGATTAGCAGCCAAAGCGGATGTACCTATCGTTCCCATAAGTAATGCCATTGTGAAGAATAAACCAACTTCCAGACAATACATTAAGCCCATAGGAATACCCAGATGAAAAATTTCCCGCATATAGGATGGCTTATTCATCGTAAAAATTGAACGAATATAATATCGATACTTTGTGCTATAAAATAAGAAAATGAATAAAGCGACTGTCATTATCCAATCACCTATAGTCACTCCCCATCCAGCGCCAGCAATCCCTAATGCAGGAAATCCTAATTTTCCAAAAATAAGCACAAAACTTAGGAAAAGATAAATGGGTACCGTTAAGATGTTGATCATCATGATAGTACGTGAATGCCCAAGACCCATGATCAATTCAAATAAGACAATTAAAATAAATTTCGGTAATAATCCAAAGGATAAAGCATGAAAATATACTTTCGCTAACCCAACCAATTCTGAATTTTGTCCTAAATGAGATAATACTGGTGAAATATTCCAAAATAACAAAAAGGTCGGAAACACCAGTAATAAGGCAAGCAATAATCCATCACGTAATATCAATACAATACTTGCTTGATCCTTTGCTCCATATTTATGTGCAATTAATATATTCACAGCACTGAAAGTACCAAACAAGATGACAATTAATGTAGCAAATAGCCAACCTACTAATGCACCGGCTGCCATTGTCTTTTCACCTAAACGTGAAAGAAATACCGTTTCGACAAAATACAACGAAGACTGGATAACACCGGTTAAAACCAAAGGTATGGCTAATTTCAGCAATGGATACAGATCATTTTTTAGTACTTGTTTTTTCATAGATACCTCAGTACCTCAATATCCCAACAACCTTCTATATAGGGATATATTATTCCTCTGTAAAGATTATTAATATACATCAAATAAAACAATAGCCAGATCTTCTAACGTAGCAATGTCCTCTAATGGAAGTAAATTGGGTAACTGATAAAATACATCAAACGAACTATGTTGGGTAAGGCCAACAGCTTGTCTGTATAGGGAAAGACCAAGTGATTGCTTGGCAAAATTCTTTTTAACCGGCCAGTGAGATGTCTCTAATACAGTCTTAAGTAATCTTTTATCCCAATCAAATGTATTCATTAACTTGCCAAGCTCATAATGTCTATCAGTAATTGTAGCATCTCCCCAATCAATAATGCCTGATAAATGACCACTCTCGATAAAAATATGAGTATCTACCATATCACCATTTACAAAACATCTATCAAAATCATCAAGGGTCGCAATAAAGCTATCGACTTGGGCTATGAGATGTTTAGGAAGCACGCTTTTTTCAGCTGCTGCCATGAAATTTAATGCTGACCACTTATCATCATGTTTCAATCGCTCGTCTATTGGAAGTGCATGAATTTTACGCAATTGCTGCCCTACTTCTGCAGCAATATTATTTTTTTCTTGAGACGTTAAATTTGTATCTAGCCAAGATCGGCCTCTTACTTTAGATGAAATAATATAAGGCCAACACGCATTGATATCAGGAAATAACTCGCCCTTGGCTAATATACGTGGCGCTAATATCGTATTGTCTTTAATCAAATAGTCATGCGCAGCGCACTCGGTATTAAATGCATTTAACCAATAAGGACGGTGACCAAAAAATTTAATCACAATATCACCAATAAGAAAAACTGGATAAGTTGGATTAAAGCCGCACTTTGCCATTGAATTTTTTTCGCAGCCTTCACGATTGTGTTTTTTTAACACATGAACAATATGAGGCCACCAAAAATTGAGATCCGATCGATGCGAACAGTATTCACTTTCTGATTCAAAGACTGGAACATCAGTCATACCTACCTCCACGTTAAAGTGTGGCTAATTTATCATGATAGAGTGAAAACGTCATACCGGAAAAATTCCTAGGTATAGATGTTTTGTATGTAGATATGATGGTAATATTTAAACTCATAAAAAACACTATAATGAATGAAGGCAGTTATGAAAACAGAACTCAAAAATTGCATTATCTGCATTTTTCTTTAGTAACTTCGTACCAACGTGAGTTACCCATAAAAATTTTAGGATAATATCTAATTTTAGTTGATGAAAATTATCATTTCTTTGGTTTAATGGGACATGGTCCAGGAGAGTGTTTTTTACCGCAATGATCACAGGGTTCGTTTTCTTTTGCCATAAGATATTACCTCAAAATAAGTAGTTTTATTATTTTATCACGTTCGTGATAAAAAACTAAAATGCCGCAATCTTTAGTACGACGAATGACCTATAAATATACATTGTTAGATTTTTCTTGCTTAAGCAAGAAATTCTTTCTTTTCATGTGATTATAAATAATACTTAATGGCTATTTTTGTAATATTAAACGAGTCTTAAACGCTAAGTAGCGATGCCTTAATAGGTGGGAGGGCACGAAAGCCTCGACCCGATGCCACTTATAATTTAAGGTGTTGGTTGCAAGACCAACACCTTATAGTAACTATAAAAATAATGCGAGTATTTGCTTCATGAATAAACCAGCGGAACTTGAACAAAATTACCAGGAACGAATTTTGAAGACACTTGTATACATTCAGAATCATTTGAATAACGAGCTGTCACTGGAAAAATTATCGGCTGTTGCCAATTTTTCAGCTTTTCACTTTCATCGTTTTTTTCTGGCGTATACCGGTGAACCTTTACAAAGTTATGTTCGCCGTTTGCGCCTGGAACGTGCTGCGAAAGATCTTGCTTTTAAAGGTTCGCCCATTTCGCTTATTGCCGAAAATTCCGGATTTCAAACCGTCCAGTCTTTTCATCATGCTTTTAAAAAAATGTTTAATGAAACGCCGTCTCTTTATCGTGAAAAACAGCTGGAAATAACCAGACAGGTTTTATCATCTGATGATCACCAGCTAAAGAATAAAGCGAACACTGTTTCGTTAAAAGAAATAGATCCAATTGACGTGTTGTTTACACGCGCAGTGGGTGTTGCGGATGATACTGAGTTAATGAAAATCTGGTTTAAATTAATTACTGTTGCAAGCATACCTGTTTTTATGTCGGAAAAAACCCAGCGCATCAGTGTCTTTCACGATTGTAAAGTGACGACACCGCTTGCTAAATTTCGTTATGATGCATGTATAACACGAAGTGAATTGCCTCATGATTTTCAACCAGAGGGTAATGTTGGATTGCAATCTATCCCCGACGGTCTGTATGCGGTTATCAGGCATCACGGATCATTGAAAGAAATTGATACCACCCTTCGAGTGCTATATCGACTTTGGTTGCCAGATAGCGGCTACGAACCGATAGACCACCCGAGTTTTGCAATACATCAAAATTTACCCTTTCAAACGCCTGAAGATAAGTTATTGACGGACATCTATTTGCCAGTGGCATTGCATCGTGAGCTTTATTAAAAATTGCGAAATGTGAGCAATATCAAGTAAAAAGCCGGATGGAAATGCCTGATATACTTCATTCCTGAAAAAACATTCACACACAGGAATCGAATATGCAAAATAGATATGATTTAATTATTTACGGAGCCACTGGATTTGCGGGTAGTGTTGCAACAAGGCATCTAATGGAATCAAGTGATTTGAATGGAATGCGTGTTGCTATTGCAGGTCGTAACAAACAAAAACTGGAAGATCTGCAAAAATTATGTAAATTTAAGCCTGATATCATCATCGCAGACTCAAATGACACGGATAGTGTAGAGTCAATGGTGCAGAATACAAAAGTGGTGCTAAATTTTGCGGGTCCATTCGCGAAGTATGCTGAGCCAGTTATTGCCGCTTGTGCAAAATTGGGGACACACTACCTGGATATCACAGGTGAAACTGCCTTTACTCGTGCCATGATAGATCGCTATCAAGAACAGGCCAAAAAATCGGGTGCCAGGTTGGTTCCTTTTTGTGGATTTGATTCTGTTCCAGCTGATTTAACAACTTATCTGGCTCTAAAAATAGCATCTGAACATAAATTAAAGCTGGATGAACTTTGTCTCTGTTATCAAATAAAAGGCGGACTTAATGGGGGTTCGTTAGCAACAGCTCTTAATATGGCTGAAAATAATACTTTTATGATGCCAGATTCTAATATTCTCATTTCTGATAAGAATTGGCCTAAGGAATTGGAAGCTAGTCGGTCTCCACGATATGAACCTACTTTTTCACGTTGGTCAGCATTTTTTCATATGGGTCCGACCAATAATGCTGTCGTACGGCGTTCTGCGTGGCTGCGTTCTCATTTGCATGAGTCGAAAAGTGAATCTGAGCCAGTTTTTCACTACGAGGAACGTTTGTTGATGCCAAAAAATTATGGCTTTATCCATGCATGCTTAACAACCTGTTTTGTAAAAGGGTTTGGTTTACTTAGTAGTACCGCAATAGGACGCGAATTAATACGTTGGTGTTATGGGCTGAAACCAGGTCAAGGTCCTACTGAAAAAGAGCGTCTTGCGGGATATTTCCACGTACAGTTAGTGGGTCGAAGTTCAGGTCATGATAAGTTAAAAATAAGCATGGAGCGCAAAGGTGACCCAAGCAACGAAACTACATCTGCTTTGGCAATTGAATGCGCACGTCTCATGGTCGCAAATGATTTTGCCACAGAGGAAAAAGGATTTTTAACACCTTCTGTAGCATTTGGTATGAGTTTGTTTGAACACTTAAAAACGGCTGGATTCCATTTCAAAACTGAGATTGTAGATCAAGAGCTAGTTCATCAAATGCAGGAAACTAATGGTGCTACCCAACTGTCATATTCTTCACCTGGGAGGTTCTAACATGCATTTTATTAAGAAAACTATAATCGCTCTATTTTTATGTTATGTATCCACAGTAAATGCACAAACAAATATTATCCAAGATGCAATTAGATGTTCCAGCCTTGCTTCGATACACATTGCTCTATCCGTGATTTCACGGATAGTATTCTATTTTTAACAATACTAAAATCCATCTTCGATTTTATGTTTACTTTTGATTAATAAATCATATAATTCAAAATAAATAGATCTACTAAAAATTCAAAACGAGGCTACCATGCACACGAGAGGAAATCGAACCGTCAGCGGTTTAATTTATTATGTAAAGCCCACATCAATAGAAGATAATCCATTTTTTAGAAAGAGCAGACAGAATTTAAATGAACTTCTTCGTTTAGATCCAACGAATGGAGAACTGCTACTGGTAAAAAGTTTTGTGGAGCACGCTGAACTAGGAAATTATCAAGAGGCTAGCAAAATACTGAGTTCTTATTTACAACATACACCAACTGAATATCATCAAGCTGTCCTGACATTTACATCGGGAAAGCATCAAGAAGCTTTAATTCTATGTAATCAAATCATTGAAAATGAGCCCACACAGATCATCCATCTTCATCATCGAGTTATTATATATCGGTTTTTAGGTGAACTTGAAAAAGCGCAAGCTGATGAGCAAAAGTTGCGATTATTCGAAACTCAACTTTCAACATCTGATAAAAAAATAATTTGTGCAATATATTTCACATTAGTAACAATGGAAACTAATAAAGAAAATGGAAATCTTTTAGCAGCTTTGATTTATTGCGATTACGTGATTCGACTTCAACCCGACAATCAATATGCAACTCATCTTCGCAATCAAATCATTAATACGAGCAATGCAAATGTTCTTTCTTATCTTAGCAAAGACAGAAATAAAATAGTTCGAGGAGATTATGCTGGCGCCATAGAAGACTTGACTTCGATTATTCGTTTAAATCCGGCTGATAATGAGTGCCTTTCTACAGCATTTGCAAATAGAGGACTTGCTAAATGTTTATTAGGAAAGTATGAAGATGCATTAAAAGATGTAAATCATGCTCTTAATCTTAATCCGAACCATACACAAACTCTCAGAGAACGAGCCATACTTTATCGCATTATGGGTCTAAATGAGAATGCAGAACGTGATATTCAACTAACAAGACAACTGTTTCGTGGCGATCTTGAGAAATTTTTGTCTAAAGAATACATGACTTATGCAACCATGGAAATGAAGAAAGAGCATGCAAATCTAAAAGCTGCTTTAGTCTATTGCGAGGAAGCGCTTCAATATCAAAGCGAAGACCCCAATGTAAAACAATGTCATGCTCAAATCCTAAGTATGATAGCTGAACAACAAAGTAAGTTTTATATCTCCCCAGAAGAAGAAAAGCGTATTATCGCTAAGTTTCGATCAAGGAAACAATCTAATTCCAATGCAACAAAAAAAATGACAGCCCTTCCAATACTGCAACCGCTGATGGTTGCAAAACCAAACAGCGGATCAGAACCCTTAACAAATTCATTGAAACCTCATCAGTCAGTAAATCATGAGGAAAAGAATACAGTTGAGAAAGAACAACTTGAAAAACACAACAATGATGTAAGTAATGTTGAAATACCTATAGATTTGATAGAAGCCGTTAAAACGAATAACCAAGCAGAATTTACTAAATTTTTAAATAATTTAAAATCAGGTATCTATGACAAAAAAATCATTGATGAAGTCGATAAAAAACAGGCTGGAACTGCTCTCTATTGGGCATCAGCTTATGGCCATGTCCATTTTATATCTCCTTTGATAGAAGCAGGAGCAACGCTTAATAAACCAGACAATGAAGGCAAAACACCGGTTTTCATTGCCGCTGAAATGGGACATGCAGAGGTAATAACTGCTCTTAAAGTCGCAGGTGCGACAATGAATGCGCTTGACATCTATGACAGACCGCCCATTTGGATTGCTGCTGCCAAGGGACATGCTAAGGTAATAACTGCACTTAAAGCAGCAGGCGCATGCATGGATACACAAACAAACGATGGCGCAACTCCGGTTTCTGTTGCTGCTGTCATGGGACATTCAGAAGCAATCATTGCACTAAAAGCTGCAGATGCAAATATGCATACCCCAGATAATTGTGGTAAAACGCCCGTATATCATGCTGCTCAATATGAACGTGTGTTAGCAATAAAAGCGCTAGTTGTCTCAAGGGCAAATGTAAACACACCAGATCTAAAAGGCAATACACCACTTTCTATTGCAATTAAAATGAGTACAACGCTACTTTATGGAAATACAGCTGTAGATGCAATCACTGCTTTATTGCAAGCTGGAGCTGATCCAAGCATTGTTACGCCCATGGGAACACCATTAGAATTATCTCAAAGAATCGAAGACACAAAAGGTCAAGTCATCGTTAGATTATTGGAAGAACATTTAAAACAAAATCCTACTCCTAATAAACCGTGCGTAAGGAAGCATGTAGAAGTCAAACAAGAACATAAAACGATTCAGAAAGAAGATTTGGAAAAACTAAGACTTATATTTTTGGAAGAAAGAGAAGAAGGCGAAAAAATAGGAATCTATGATCTTTACAATGCCTACTTTAAAATAGCACATCCTCATGCAGAATTGATTTATAAAGCAAGACAAAAAATTCATGTTTTCTATTTAAACGGTAAGCCATTAAACGATGGTAACGCTGTAGCTGAAGAGATATCGAAAATGATAGTTTCTTTTGAGTTAGAAACTCCTCTTCAACCTATACCAACATCAGTTCCTCAGTCTGATAGTAAAAAAGAAGCATATGGGAATACCACAGCCTTATTGCTTAAAAAAATACATGTTAAAACCGAATCAGCTGCTGGGGAGCTACCTACTCAACCCACCTCAAGTATAAATGAAGATCCTGTAAGTGTGATGGACGTTGAAGAGAAGTTTATAAATCGAGTGAGAGAAGCCAAAAGACTAGAACATGAAATATATGAAACACAATACCAACATAAGGCGACATATAAGGTATAGATAAGAGTTATTTATCTATAGTGGGTTCAATAACCAGTATCGAAAATTATTCGCAAATCGTCCTTGCCTCAATAACTTTTGGTAGTCAACTTGATTAACACTTTTCATAAGACGATACTCGCCTAACACAGAATGAATCGGCCAGCATTGATTTATTATTCTTAATATACCTAATAAATTTTCTTGGGATTCAAATTCAAGCCATGGCACAAAACAATCCATTTGTAATTGATGATATTGTTCATCTGTTAAAGAAAAATTTTCTTTTGCTCTAAATAAACAATTAAGAAATGAAAAGAATGGATACGTTATAACGACTTCGCCTAAGTCGATGATAGTCGTTTTACCAGTGTCTGGATTAATGCAAATATTTTTATCGTGAAAATCAGCATGCCCAAAAGTATCTTTAATATTGTACTGCGCCAATTGCGAGCAAAGAGAGGATAATGTAGGTGCTAGCTTTCTTAATTTTTCTACCTCGTTTTTGCTCAATCCGTCATCTAGCAACAACTTTTTTTCAGCTATAATTTTATCATAAAGAGCGGGTAATTTTTCTAGGCGCCAATCAGGAATGCCTAGCTCAAGAAAACGATCTATTTTATGAGTAGCGGTTATTTGTAGATTGGTATATTCTCGCATCGTTTTTATTAAAATGTCAGATTGAAAATTTTGTTTAAAATATTGATGCATCTGAATACCAGCATCTTTCATTAAGAAACAAAATAGGCTGCTGTTTTCTGCGATAATTACAGGTACATTTGCATTAAATTCAGAGAGTAAAATTTTAATGATTGTTGGCTCAATTGATAATTCAGATGGAACGCATTTTAAATATACAAAACCTTGGTTTGACTGGAATCGATAAACGATAGCCCAAGGATTTTCTTGAATGACGTCAGGTGTTTGAGATAAAAGCTGATAATTTTTCTCATGCAAAGTAGCAATAGCCCATCTTACTTGATTTTCATACATTCTTTATCGCCCTTTCTCCAGTGTTTATCCAGAAAATCTTATAACATTATTAGGATCATTCAGATTAATCAACGTATTTATCATCTACATCGACTCCTTCCGTACAACATGTTAAATTTGTGACAAAATTTTTCGATTAGATTTAAAATTTACAACAGACTTGCAATAAATACAAAATATTAATAAAACTCCAGCAATTATAGCGACCCCTCCCAACAATCCAAAAACATGTGCGTAAATTATAGACGTTTTCAAAGGGTCAGTTATTCCAGAAGGAAGAACGGTTAATTGAGAGAACCATCCAGCTAGATATGTTCCAACTGCTGTTGCACAATACCAAACACCTATCATAAATCCCGCATTATCTTTAGGAGCAAACTCTGTAATCATTGCAAGCCCAATAGGATAAATGAGCAACTCACCTAAACTTTGCAAAAAATAACTTATTACAATCCATCCAATATCAATTTTTCCTGTGTGTGATTGAGCAAAATATATTGCATTTACTAAAACCATAAATCCTAATCCTAAAAAAATAGTTCCTAAGGCAAATTTTATAGGAACAGAAGGATTTATATTATTGATAGCTAGTTTATTCCAAAGCATTGAAAGTAAAGGAGCTATGGTGATAATAAAAAAAGGATTGAGTGCTAATAGAGAATACGTTGGTATTTGCAAAATCCATATGTTTCTATCCACATTATATTCAGAAAAAAGGGTAAGAGCCATGACTGATTGTTGGCTTAATATAAAAAAGATAATTGAAAAGGCGGTTAATGCAAAACACAAGACTAATTTTTTACGAACATCTGATGAGTATGAATAAGATTTTTTAATACCATAAAAAATTAATATACTACTCATCGCAACTAATATGATATGAAATACTTCTTTATGGCGTAAACAAAAATTGAATAAGCAGATACCGAATAAAATGTTTATAAATATTATAGCGTACTTTGTAAAATGGATTTCGCTTAAAAAAGATTTATTACCATTGACTATATAAAATAAAAAGATACCTAATAAGGTTGTTAGTCCGGCTAATATAAATGCTGTCTTCCAACCAAAATAATAGATGATACTACCTGATATTAAAGAAGCTATAATTGCACTAACATTGATGGCTGTATAAACCATAGAAAAGCCTCCTTCACGACGAGAATCTTCTTCATGATAAAGGTTGCCGATGTTTGTAATGATACTTGGAGCATATAATCCTTTTCCACAAATAATAAAGCCTAGTGCTGTATATAGATAATTATTATCTAAACCAAGTATAATAAGACCGGCAGAAAGTAACAATCCGCCAAGCATGACTGCTTGTTTATTTCCAATATATTGATCTGCTAATGGACCTCCTATAAGTGGAGCAAGGTAAAGTAGCGCCGTGAATATGGAAAAAATACCATATGAATGATCTGCTGATAGTAGTAGTATCTTGATCATATATAAAACGAGTATACTGCGCAGCATAAAATATCCAAATCGTTCTCCCATATAGGCAAGAGATAATAAATATAAAACTGGTGGTTGCTTGAACGAAAGTAGCTTTTGCATACGACAATACCGATATTTATAATATTTTTGATAATGCTAAGATAAGTTCAACTTTGTTTCGACATTGAAATTTTATTTTTAAAGATTCAATATGAGTTTCAATAGTACGATGGGAAAGACATAATTTTTCTGCTATTTCACGATAGGGCATACCTTGTAATAAATATATTGCACAATCTCGTTGACGAGATGTGAGTGCTATCGTTGGATGATTAATATTTTCCTTTGATATGATAATTTTATTTTTTTCACATGCATTAAGAAGCATATGGGCATGTTCTTTAAAATAGTCACAATAATGTAGCAACGTATCTAAATTATTGAGATAAAAATTATTGATAATGGAAGTATTATTTGTCGTCGTACCGAAACCATAAAATTCGATAGCATCTTGAGATTTCCTTGCAATAGAAATTCCATTAGCAATATTAAAATTAATAGCCGCATCTCCTAGCATCTCGGGGCAATCTTCAATCCGCCAAATAAAATAATTCAATGATTTTTGTAAATAAGAAGGCGGAACTGTCGACGAATTAGCATATTTTTTTCTAAAATAATGTTCTGCCCACTTTTGATGACTCGATAGACGAATAATTCCTTGATCCGTATATTTATAATAATTGAAAACAGTTATCCCATGGTTTTTAACGAGCGGAAGCATGATATTTGCAACAGCAGTACATTCGGTCAGAGCCGGATGTTTTTCTAATTTTCGTAAATCAGTCGATAATATCATACATTTAAAAACACACTTAGTTAAAAAATGTCGGTTATATTATCACATAATACCGCTTAATCATATTTTATCTAACAGCTTGAATACAATGATAAAATCTGGAAATTTATAAAATGACAACTATCATTGCTATTCATCAATATCCGTGTTTTCACGGATAGAGATATTTTTCCCATGCTTTTATAATCCCCATTTTTGTCAAAACCAAGGATAACTTTATGAGCCATAGTCGTTCTCTAGAAGAGAAAAACTTTCAAGAAATATTTGTTTCATCATCTGATTCCGGCAAGCTGGATGATAAAACCTTAAAGTCAGCGATGTTTCTTAGTAATTTGAATGCTATAAAATCAATAAAAATTATCGGTCATCCATATACAACAGAGAAGTGGCCGCCTGAATCAAATTACATATATACTCACTTAGTATTGGAAATAACATATCAAAATGGTTCAAAAAATATAGAAACTCATACAAAGGAAGTCGCGCTGTTTCGATATCAAAATTACTTTACTCAGAAAGATATAGACAAATTTTATGGAAAAAATAAATTTGTTATTAGTCCAATAAAAGCAGCAGCGATAGGCACAGGTGCTTTGATAGGAACACTTGGTTTTGGCGGGATTGGTTTTTTTGGTGGAGCGGTTGCTGGATATGTTGTTCCTAAAGCAATTGAAATGCTATCTGAAAACTGTACAAAAAAATCTAGCCATAAAAATTAGACCATTGACAATGATGAGCAATACAAAGCAATCGTTCATTTTTATGTTATAACGAGGATAACAGCAATGCTTCGATCCAGATTAAAATCAGTGATTAGATGTTTATCCGAAGCGCAAGCAGAAGACAGTTATTCATTGTATTTGTTATCTGATAATAGTCCTGCCACATTGAAACAAGCTAAAAAATTGATTGATCACCGCAATGCGATATTGCTTTATCCTGATCCAAATAACACGAACAAGGTGGGGTTGCGTCGATATATAGCTAATATATTTCAAAACGGAAAATCTTTTTCCATCGTAGCTATGGGTAAGAAAAATTTTAATAATAAAAGAAACCTGCCTGATGCTAATAAATTAATCAAAGTGGCACTGGCGAAAGCAGGTATTGTAGTAACGCCTTTATTGCAAACCATTCGACCTGTATTTCGAGTACTAGTATCAGACATGAGTAATCGATCATTAACCTGTTTTGCAAGAACCTCATTGTTTGCCAATCATTTAGCTCAGCCTATGCTAGATCAAAGACTCATGAAGGAATTATTCAAATATATTCTCGAAGGTAATATAGCTGTAGTCAAAAAAATGTTAAAAATCCATCCGCGATTGGCATTAATGAAATGGAATGCAGAAAATGCTGATGAAAGAATCATTACCAATATGGCAGGTCAGCGCATTCTTGTTCAAGGAAAAACTCCCTATCAATTGGCACTAGGTGAAGAAGATACTGAAATAGCAGAAACAATCAAAACATACATCGCAGATGAAAATGAGGCAAAAAAGCAATATCTTGCACAGTTTCCAGATGGGTGGGAGGCAGATGAAGAAAAAAGATGGGCATCAGTTTTTGAAAAATTAGATACATTAACTCAAGCTATTCGTACGGCCACTCCAGGAGACATTACATCCTCCGGTTACCCTGAGTACCAGCTAACACTGAAATCAGGATCTAACGTTGAGACAAAATTTATAGAATATACAACATCATTAAATGCAATACTTAATGAAGTGGTGATAACAGGAAGACACTTTAATCCAAAGCTGCCTCTAAAAGCATTTGAAATATATGATGGTCACTACAAAGATTATTTTGGAGATAACTATAATGATCCGAGAGCACTGCTGTTTTGGCAACGAGTCCAAGGAGGTATTCAATGCTTGATGCCCGCAAATTACGTACAAACGTTTTGTTGTAGTGGGCTTTATACGAACGTAGAAAAAATGCAAAGAGGCGACCAACAGGGGCGTTCATTTAGATTGTACATAGTTCGTCCAAATCCTCCGTATGAAAATTGGGAAGCGGCTGATTTCTATTCTCTTTCGAATACTCGTATTGGTGTTGATTTTGCGATTGAAATTAGCGGCTTTGTAACTAGTTCAAGTATGGTACCGATCTACCCACGTTTGGGGGAGTTTTTTCAAAGCTTATGTCAATTAAAAACAGAAGCATCTCAGAGTTTATGCAACACCACGGATTTAGAGATTCCACATCAAAAAAGAAGGCGTCATTCATAAGTCCGTGTTTTCAGGGCTGTAAACATAGAAGGAGCAACGGGAGTAACTGCTGGAACTGGTGCCGGAGCTGTGATGTCGTACCAAGATTGAGCGTATCAAAATTGAGATTTTTTATCTGCTCCTCAATTGATTTTGTTCCGTCTAGTCTGAATGTTTTATTCTCTACCTCTAATACCTTGTTCTGAAATGTTCTTTTTATACTCACTTTTCATGTTGCCTTACCGCCCTATAGTTCTTACGATTTTAGTGGATTCTTGTCTCACCCTGGCTGGCACAGAGGGCTCACTTGCTTTAAAAACAGCTGCCGACGAAGAAGAATATTTGCTAGTAAATGAAGTAAAAATCGAAGATGAAACACTGGTATTAGTTGCTTCAAGGAGCATTGGATTATTATTGTTATTAACTAATAATCCTTTTCTAGATGGAATGAATGAGTTCTTATCATAAACAGGTTTTTTAGCTCGTTGTTCGAATTCTTTCAATATTTCCTCAATATTTTTTTGATCCTTTTGTTGAGAAATAGTTTCCTTTTTGTGTAAATTTGGTTCTTTCTCCACCTTACCCTCCGATGTGTATGAATAGCTTGAAATAAATACAAGTTTATAGGAAAAATAAAGCACCTATAACTAAAAAAATACGATAATCATTGCCTTGCTGATCAGACGATATCCATCTTTTTATTGGCATGGCAGGAATAACTAGAGCATGTTTTCTTGCGAGAGCAAACAAACTCCATTGTCTTAAAATACGACTTCTCATGATGATTATCCTTACTTAGATTTTCGACAATTATTTTATAATCTTCTGAAAAAGACAATTTTACCATCCAGTTCTTATTAAACTCTATCCGTGATTTCACGGATAGTATTCTATTTTTAACAATATTAAAATCCATCTTCGATAAATGCTTGCCATATAAAAATATAATAGAGGAAAAATAGTATGTTACGGCTTAAACAGATACAAGCAAACATCCTAAATCCCCCATCTGATTCTAAAACAAAAGATGACATGATGGATGAATTTTATATCTCTCCAGAAGTAAAAAATCGTACTCTTGCTCAACGTAAAGCAAGAATATCAAATGTCACTGCAAGAAAAAAAATGACGGCTACGCCTGTGCAGAAACCAAAAGAATTTGATGAAAATCAATTGGTTCCAGCTGAAACTCCATTAATGCTTAAAGCACCACCAGCTTATAGTGAAGGTAACCCTAATTTATTATTTGAATCGCCTTCTGCTAAGGAACAAAAAAATAATCCTGTTGTCTTACCATTATCAATAAATCCTTTAGAAGAATTAAGAGATACTCGTGAAGAAATTAATATATTAACAAGCGATATACAAAAAAAGCTCGCAAGATTAACAGTGCTAGAACAAAGGGTCACGTGTATTGAAGCAAACTTGACCGTTAATAATAAAAAGAATAATATTTAAAATATAGAGAATTCCAATGAAATTACGTTCGGGAAAAACATACTCTTGCTCATTATATTTATTAATCTAATATAGGAACATCTCATGAATAATCGAAAAAGAAAAAATTCTTCTACTTGGACTTGGGGAACAGATCTAGAACCAAGTCAAGCTAAAAAAGACGAATATCTTGAGAAACACAATAGGTATCTTCAGTATGTCGAGGAATATCGAAAAACACACGATGGTGCTGAGCCTCCTCCGCCAAATATGCTCTATTTTCCTTTAGAAAATCTTGATGATGAAAATAATGTTTCTAAGGGAAAATTAACGATAAAACCGTATATAGAAAATAGCGAAGAAAAACCACAAGAAGGTCCAACGCAAGATGAGTATCTTGCAAAACACAATGAACAACCTCAATGGGTTGAAGAATATCGAAGGATGCATAATGGTGCCGAACCGCCTTCAATGAAACTTTTTCCATTATTGGATCTCGGAGATGAAAATAGCCCCGAACCAACGATGAAACCTGATATACAAAGAGAAGACAAAGCTGCGTTGACCCAGGAGAAACTACCCGCAAATTTTATGCAAGATTTATCTCCTAAAGCACAAGAATGCGATGAAGATGTATTAACCAAACTGCCAAAGCAACAAGGAACTAATGATGAAACAGAACGTGTTTATTGTGATTTTGAAAACAAACAACAAAAAATTCAGTATGACATGTTCGAGCAAAGAAGACTATCGAGAGAAATAGCCCGACGAGTCATTCAAGACCTACCTCAGGAACAAAATGATAATGAGGTTATAGATAATGAATTGGAGTTTAATGAAGCCTATTCAGTTTTATCTTCAAACTGGGCGGGTCGTCCAAAGTAAACGGTACAGTTGATTTCTATTAATTTGTAAACAGGATGTAACAATGAATTATTCAGGAGAATTTATCAAAACTTGTGATATTAGCAAGCTTGATGAATCAGTTTATAAAAATCGTTTTGTAGGCTGTATTGTTCTAACCAACGATAACAAAATTTTACTTCAACAAAGAGGCGAAAATTGGCAGAACCATCCTGGCTATCTTTCTGAATTTGGCGGCCATATAGAAGCTAATGAAACACCTATGCAAGCTTTAGTACGTGAGTTAAACGAAGAATTGGGAGCCATTGTCGATGCATCTGAAGTAGTTAGTCTTGGCGCAGTGACTGAAGCTATGACCAGTCATTCAGAATTGATATATGTTTACTTCTGGCATGATAAGCAAGGCACCATTACTGGTTGCTATGAAGGTGAAGGCAAGTACTACAATACTATCAATGAGGCATTGAAACATCCTAAAATGATGGACAGTTTACGTTGGTTATTGCATGAATGTCATCGGAGAAATCTTATTCCATAAATGTCATTATAAATATTAAAAATTTATTATCTATGTTTTGTCAATTTTATAGGATTATCAATTTCATAAAATGGCATCCCTTCAGTTCCATTTGGTCCATCTGGCATATATTGAAGTTCTGGTTGCACTTTTTTGCTCTCAGGGGTTCCAGTTTCGTTAGGTTGATTATTAGGTGGAATATATCCTTTCCCCAACGAAAATTTCACAAATTTACCTGTGTCATTGAGCGAATCCCGTGTTGACTGCTTATCTTTCTTATCATTTGTATTTTTCATATGCCCTCCATTCATAGATACCATCTAAAAATTTTCTTACTTCAAATTTGCATAATACATTCAATTTTTAACAGACACTAGTTTTTCCATCACAAAATTGGTAAGCGTCATGCCTCTTACCGCAACTGACTGCTCCTTTTTTACCACAAAACCTTTCGCTTCAAAGAAAGGTTTTGCTGTAATGCTAACTTCAGCAAAAATTTCATTTATTTTAGATTTCTTAGCTCTATCTTCAATTTCTTTCATTAATGCACTGCCAACACCAAAACCTTGGTATTCATGATGGCAATAAAAACAATCAATATGACCGTTATCTTCAAACTCTGCGAATCCAACGATTATGTCATTAATAGTGGCAACAATAGGCGGAATTTTTTGCCATTTACGCATCCAGCCTTCTGGTTCAAGACTACTACGAGGCGCCCATGCATCAAGTTGCTCTGGTGAATAATCTTTTGCATTAATAATATGAATAGTATTGAAGAATATGGCTGCTAAAAAAGTCGCATCAGCTTCTCTATAAGATCTTATTATAATTTTATTATTCATGTTTCAAAATTTCTCTCATTAGTTTTAACAAATAAGTGTCTGATATTACTGATCTTTTGTGTTTGAGTAAAGGCAATTTGAGATAGTATCTGCAAATAGATGGATTTATTTTCTAAACATTCAGCTTTTGGAAGTAAATGCTGTAAATTTCTTTCGATGTTTTTAGGTTCACCTACAAAAAGATCGTCAAAATTTTCGAGTGTGTTATTAATCTTTTTTTTGGCGCTCATATTTTTTAAATCTCCATAAATTTACGTCTATACTATACTGTAGATACTATTAAATTCTTGAAGATGAACTTAATGATCGCCTTTCATTTGTGCTAGATTTAGGCGCATTGTCCTCAAGTTTTCCTTTTTTTAGCAGGATTTTTACTAGCGGTATCTTCAGAGGTCATCTCGACACCTTTAACAGGACTTTTCTCTGAAGCCTGTGAAGGTGGCTCACTCCCTGAGTTCTGCTCTGATGCTTTTGTAACGATTGCAGATGTTGTCGATTCAGCTTTTGTATCCATGGGTATTGCTAATGCAACCTTTGAAGTTGAAGATAAGGGTACTTGCGATGTTTCAGAAGTTTGATTCTCATATGTTAATTCTGAGGTTATTCTTACTCCTTCACCAAAAGAAGATTTAAAAGTCGCTGCTTTTCTTGATGCAAAAGTAACTCCAAATCTAGCCTCATCAGAAATATGAAAAAAACTCGTTTCAGATTCAGGTGTTAATTCAAATTTTTTGGGTAAATCAGTGGGGCCAGGAAATGGAAGCCAAATAAATAATTTATTATTTTCGGTGATGAATTTAAATTGAACAGATTTTCCTACTCGATAATCATCAACATAATCCTCATAGATAGTTGGATTAATAGTTACTGGCTGCATAACTTTAGCATCTGAGTAATTACGTGCAGGCCACTCATAGACTGCCGCAATAGCGGGAATAATCTCTTTAATCAAATTCATACCATTGCCTGAATTTGTCATAATAATTGCACCTTTTCCATTCACAAAACCCATCAATTCGGATTGAAATCCTTCATTGACCCCCCCATGAGAAAATGATAATGATGATGTATCATCAACTTCTGGCCCTAAGCCAAATTTTCCCGGAGCTTGCTTCGTTAACATTGCATCAACAACATCTTTTGGTATGATGTCATTTTTCCCATTAAATGCTTTTTGAATTTCAATCATAAAACGAGCCAAATCAGCTGGTGTAGTCCAAAGACCTGCGGCTGCAGATTCAGGGTATAGGTGCCAATTACCCTCTATAGGTTTACCATTATGGTCATGACCAATAGCGGCGATGAATTTTTCTTCCCCAGGTGTATGTATTTCATATCCTGAAGATGTCATTCCAAGTGGGCCAAGTACATATTCTTGAGCAATGGCCGGAAATTTTTTTCCTGTGGCCGTTTCTAAAATCAATTGTACTAAAGTAGTTCCACCTCCTGAATATTGGCATACTGTTCCTGGCACAGCAAATGATTCAACTGCTGGCGTATTGGTAGGCGAAATACCCGCGGCTTTTTCACCCTCCACAATTTGTTGAGTGGTAGGTAATTCTTTTGTATCTGAAGGATATCCTGGGAAACCATGGACAGTTAAACCGGCTGTATGACTTAATAATCTACGTAAAGTTACCTTTTGGGTGGAGGTAAATTCACTATCTGGTACTCGATAGTTGGAACCATATCTCTCTAGTATTCGATTAACATCTTCATCAAGATCTAATTTATATTCCTTCGCAACTAATAATGCAACAAGTGCTGCAACAGGTTTGCTAATAGAACCAGCTTGATAAACGGCAGTTTCAGAGGAAGAACCATATGTTTTTGTTAGTTTTAATTCATTTTCATCAATGATAGCCATACTCACACTAGGAACTTTATGATGATCCATTCTCTCCAACAAATTCATTTTCACATTGATATCATCAGCTAATTGTATCCCGAATATTTTTAAACCTGATTCAATCTGTTGTAATTTTTCATCTTTTGGGCGGAGCATATGTTACCTCTACTATTAATTTTGTCTTACTTCACAGACATCGCTACTTAGCACTTAGGATTACTTTACTATATACTATCACTTTTTAAGACTTTTTTTGTGGAGTTACACGACGGGTATTTTTACCGTGTCACGAGGAACTCCTAATAATCAACAACATAGTCAAATAGTGAGAATTATTACAATGAAAAGAATAGTAGCTGGTGCAACAGGATTAATTGGTACTGAATTAGTCAATCATTGGCTACGAGATGGCCATACAGTCATCGTCATAGGTCGTAATAAGGAAAAAATTAAAAAACAATTTCAAGGTAAAGTTGAGGCTTTAGAATGGGATGAATTAAAACCTGACAATTTTAAAGATGCCGAGGTTGTTGTTAATCTATCAGGTGCAGGCATCGCAGATAAGCGTTGGAGTGAGTCACGAAAAAAGGAAATACTTCAAAGCCGAATTATTACGACAAATAAAATTGTTTCCTTACTCATATCACTGGGATCTGATGCACCATCGCTGTTTAATGCAAGCGCGATAGGAATTTATGGATTGCAACCGCAAATTAAAAATGAACTACCCGTAAAATTAGATGAAACTTTTTTAATTGATTGGGACCATGCTCCTGATTTTTTGTCTCAAGTTGGTCGAGAATGGGAAAAAGCAACTTTTCCTGCCAAAGAAAACGGTGTTCGAGTCGTTAACATGCGTTTTGGCGTTGTGCTTGCAAAAGAGGGTGGCGCTTTATCTAAAATTGTTCAGCCCTTTTATTTTTATCTAGGCGGATCCATTGGAACAGGAAATCAGCCTTTCAGTTGGATTGCAATTGACGATTTACTGAGAGCAATTGATTTTTTGATAGATAAAAATGACATTTCAGGCGGAATAAATATCGTATCTCCACAATGCGTGACTCAAAGAAATTTAGCCAGAACAATTGGTCATGTATTACATAAACCCAGCTTCATGCAGACACCATATTTTATGTTAAAGCTTATGTTTGGAGAGATGGCGCGTGAGTTGTTACTTGAAGGCCAGCATATTTATCCCAAACGATTATTAGAATTAAAGTTTCAATTTAAATATCCAGATGTTGAATCTGCATTGCGACACATTTATTCTTTATAAAACCACTGTATGAGGTTCGGCCCCCATCCTGGTAAAAAGGTATCAAATATCCACTTTATGCCCAGGTTGACGATCTTTTTTCGCCTAATGGGCCTAAGGGTACGGTTCAGCGCAACGATTATATATTAAAATGGGGTACCAACCGGATGGTAAAGAAATAACCTATCATAATAATAGTATAATCCCAGGCGAATCATATCCAGTTGATGATGAGCTATTGTTATGGTTGACTAAATCTATTTAATGATACTGAGATTGTGGAGTAATAAATGATCTTTCCAGAAAAAGTATATCTTATTAAAAAATTATATTCTTATATTTGGCCAAAAGATTGGGGTATTCGCTCACGATTAATCGGTGCTATCATTTTATTATTAATGACCATTTTGCTCAATATTGGTGTACCCCTTGTATTTAGGGAAACCATTAATGCCATATCGAAGGTAGAGTCTCCTATATTTATTGCGGAAGTTTTATTAATTGCATACGGGGTTCTTTGGACTTTGAGTAAAGCGCTGGATCAAGTTCGTTTAATCATTTTTAATCGAGTTGTAGAGAGAGGGGTACGTTTATTATCATTAAACCTATTTGATCATTTGAATCATCTCTCACTGGATTTTCATACTAAACGTAAAACGGGTGTTATTGTAAGCATTATCGATCGCGTTAAAAATTCATTTGCTATGTTAGTTTGGGCTGTACTTTTCTTAATTGTTCCAACGATCATTGAAGTAATTATTGCAACAGCCATTTTAATATATCTTTTTGGTATTCTGTATGGAATCATTTTAGCAACCATTTTACTTACCTATATGATATTTACTGTGAAAGGTAGTAGATGGTCGGTTGGTGCACAGAAAATAGCTAATGAAAAATCTTCATTAGCAGCCAATAAAATTGTCGATAGCTTACTAAATTATGAAACAATTCGTTACTTTACTAATCAGCGATATGAGCATGCACGTTGTGATCAAATATTAGCTGAACAAGAAAACACAGCCACAAAACAACATTTGTATGGGGAAGTGGTTTTGTTGGGACAAGGTATTATCATGGGAATAGGTCTCATTATTTTAACTTATCTAAGTGGAATGAGTGTTACAAAAGGAGTTTTGCTGGTTAGTGATTTTGTTTTAATTAATGGGTATTTATTACAGTTTATGGTGCCGCTCTCGCATTTTGGTTATGTGTTGCGTGATATGAATGAAGGATTCACCAACTTAGCTGAAATGTTAAAAATATTAGATGAGAAACCAACTGTTCAAGATAAAGTAGATGCTAAATCATTAAATATTAAAACAAGTACGATTCAATTCGATCACGTTAATTTTTCCTACGATATACGTAGACCTATTTTACAGAACATTACTTTTGAAATATCCTCAGGGAAAGTATGCGCGATTGTGGGTGCGACAGGTTCAGGCAAGTCAACCATCGCAAAATTATTGTTTCGTTATTATGATGTGTCAAGTGGCGCTGTTTTAATTGATGGTCAAGACATTCGTGATGTTACTCAATTGTCATTACAGCAGAATATCGGTGTTGTTCCACAACATACCACATTATTTAATGATACTCTTTATTATAATATTGCATATGGTTCACCCAATGCCTCAGAAAGTGAGATTCAAATAGCAATACAACAAGCTCACTTAGAAAAATTTATTCAATCATTACCAGACGGATTAAATACAGTCGTAGGAGAACATGGATTAAAGCTTTCAGGCGGCGAAAGACAGCGTGTCGCTATCGCTCGCGTTTTACTCAAAAAACCAATTATATATGTATTTGATGAAGCTACTTCTTCTTTAGATACACACACAGAACGTCTTATTCAACAAAATATACAAGAAATATCACAAAATGGGACAACGTTAATTATTGCGCATCGGCTTTCTACTATTGTGCATGCGGATCAAATTTTAGTATTAGATAATGGTAAATTAGTTGAGCGTGGAACACATGGTGAATTACTTAAAAACAATGGTATTTACGCAAAATTGTGGGAAAAACAAATCCACGAGAGTGGCAAAACAGAATAATGACACCCCGTGCCGGGATTCCTTCCTAAATCCCACATAAGCACTTAGTGATGCAACTAAATGATTGCATTTGATTAATTGAGCCAAACTGATGATAAATTCGGTTAAGAAATTATGCAAATATACTAATATGGTTATTGTTGTATTAACTATTTTAGCTCTGCTCCCTGTCTTTTTAGTTTATAGAAAATACCTGCAATACAAAATAACTAAAGATCGTAATAAGCGACTAAAAGAAGGAATTAATATATTATAGCGGTTCCGATAATTCCATACTGCACAGATAGAAAAAATAGGTTGTAATGATGAAATTGCAATAGAAGAAGGATTTATTTTAGTGAAGATTAAAAATAATAACCAAATTTGTTCTTATCTAGTTGAAGAAAACTATTATCATTCAAAGATGGCATCTGATCATTTAGCAGTTTGGGTGGATATTGATTTTAAGAAATCTTGATCGTTTAAACTTGGGCTGACAGATAAACTTCTTGCCAAATAGGCAAAAAATCGTTAAGAGCTTTAAGAAAGTTCTTTTCACCTTCTACGTTGCTATTTTTCCACGCATCTAGCATGAAAGTCATTTTACGCAAAATATAATCTACTGCACCGCCCACAAAAGGGTTCGGCACATTGTTTATTTTGGCATAGATATCAGCAGTAAATTTGGCAAGCTCTGCATCTACTACGAATAGCTCGGCAAACTCTAAAGAATAAGGACCAATGCCGGTATCAGAAAAGTCAAAGACACCAGTGATCTCGTTGATAGCTAGATCATATGCTAGATTATCGCCATTGATATCTTGGTGGCAAAAAACCAGATTTTTTTCATCACTCAGCTCTTTTTGGTTATATGCAATAGCAATTTTTACCATTGACTGGATCTCAAGAGGTAAAGTGGCAATCAATGGTCCCATTTCTTTGGTAGGGCGAAAGATAGGAGCATGTCCCCATGCCAATGCTTGCTCCTTACTAACTGCATGATGAATTTCGGTAAAAAATGATGCCAAGGTATTTGCTAAATGATGACGAGTTTCAATGCTAAAGTTGGCATAGATTTGTTGATTTATATGAATGCCTTGTAACTTTGGGTATCCGACAAAGGCAACTTTAGTGCCAAAATATCTATAATCAGGTATCGGCAATGAAATACGGCTTTTTAAATAATCTAAAAGTTTCTTTTCACGCTCTATATTGGCAATTGATTTTATGTCGCGCGGAAAACGAAAAATCCATTGTTCATTAACTTCGGCTACTAAGTGATCCCAGCCAGTCTGAACTATAGAAATGGAGTTAATCTTTAGTTTAGGTATTTCATGATGCAAAACTTCAGAAATTGTTTCAGTATCAAACTTGGGAAGTATTTTTTTCATCTGATTACCAATCATAAATTTTACAAATCTTAACTACAGTATTTTCTAGTACAAAACATGGATTTATTCGCATTTGGCCAGGATATCTAATTTAATCCATCTCTAAGGGACCGAGTAGCTTATAATCGAGAAGTTGGTCGGTAGCCTGCATTATGTGGCGGTAGCGTTGTGTGCTTTGGAGCAGCAATAAAATCCGAAATCGGATTTGGGCTTACATAAGGTTTCTGAGGTTGTGATTGCTGAACTACCGGTGGGGCAACATAACTGGGATGTCCTGGTTCTGTAGGTAGTGGCATTTTTTTTTCTCCTACAGGGCGCTCTACATTATTCCAAAAGCTTATCTCTGCACTACTAGCGCGAGAGTCTGGTTTATTAAAGTTTGGGTTATTAAAGCCTGATTTGTGCATACTATATTTTTCCTAAGTTTTCCAAAGTTAACAGCAGTGTCTGCTTTTATTATGATTTCAATAAGGTGCCTATGGCATCATATAAACTGTGTAAATAACGCGTCGCAGTTTTCCACCATTTCTGCTTTGTGTCAACATATTTTTCAGTAATTTAGATCCAAAACTAAAGTGTCCGTTCAGAAATATTTCTAAATAGAGGCGTTAAAGAATCATCCTCTGGCAACTCAATGACATTCAGCCATAAAATCTCTCAATGAAGCAATAAATTTTCCATGCTGAAATGACATCATGTTTTCTTTCCCACACGCAATCATCAAGCGGTATCCTGCTAATGCCCCATAGACAAACCACAGTGGGCGAGCCAATTCAAGAGCATGCAATACATTTTCTCGAGATTCAGATGCCATGAAAGGATGTAAGCAAGCTTCTTTAATCGTAAGATACGTATTATCCTTGTCTGTTAGTCCATAATGTTTTTGTATTTGATACAAAAAATTTAAAAGAGAAAAGAATGGATGAGAAATGGCTATTTCGCCTAAATCAATGATAGTGAGAACTTGGGATAAATCTTCGATGAGTGTGTTGTTATCATTAAAGTCAGGCTGAACTATAGTTTCCCTAATAGAATAATCAGATAATTTATTACATAATGCAGTCACTGTTGGAAGTAACATTTCGAGTTTCTTTATTTCTTTTTCTGATAATCCATCCTCGATTAACAAGTCTTTTTGTGAAAGTAATTGCTTATATAAATCAGGTATTTTATTTAATCGCCAATCTGGAACACCTATGTTAAGAAAAACATCGACATGATCTGCAATATCTATTTGGAGTGATGTAAATTGGCTAGCGGTTTTACAAAGCAAGGATTCACTAAAGTTCTTTTTTAATATACCTCGCAATGATTTTCCAGCGTCTTTCATTAAAAAACAATCTAACTCGTCATTTTTTGCAATAATTTTTGGAACGTGAGCATGGAACTGATTCTGTAAAATGTTGATAATATCAGCTTCTAATGCGAGCAACTTTGGTGTGTGTTTCAAATAAACATAACCATCATATGTTACAAAACGTATCACATAAGACCAGGGTGTGTCTTGTACGAGTTCTGGTAAGTCACTTTTTAGCTTGTATCCATGAGATAAAAGATAAGCGCGACCCCATTGGATAATGGGTTGATTCAGATTATTATCATTTGTTATTGGTTCAGTTGTCATAAATTCACCATCGTGTTTAAGGTTAACTGTACATAAGACTATTTTAAAATTTTATTTTAATTTATCATCCAATGGCTCTAGTCCAATAATTTTTAATCTTCTATTTAGCTCATTCCATTCATCATCAGAAAAAACTGCTTTTGGAAAATCAACTTTTTTCCATAATTCAGAAGGGCCTATATATAAAAAAACATCGAATAGATCTTTTGTTTTATATCCTTTAAATAGAATTGCTTCCCCACTATCATTAAATATTTCTTTAAAATATTTTTCAGCAGGCAAATTACCTAACTCGGATGTTTTAAGATCAATAATGGAATAAAGAGGTAAGTTTTTTGTTATCGCTTCTATCTGAAAATTTGATGGATCAAGTACCGCGATTACGTTCATTGCACCCGAATGCTTATTATTTACGATGGTTGTAATGCTTTGATGTTCAGGGTGAATCCTATTATCATTTATTTTAACAAAGTGAAATTCGCTATAGATTAATAAAACTTTTTTAGATTGATTGATTCCATAATCAATCGCTAATTCTGCTGGTAAAGTATCTCTATTGGCAATAATTTTAAAATAGTCTTCTTGTGTTTTTATTAATTGCCAATCAATAGAAGGATCACCACCCAATACGCGAATTTTTTTATTTTTTGGTAAAAGTGCATTTACATCACGAATTTTTTTTAATAGCTCAAAGTAAATTAATGCTTCGCCAAATCTACCAATGCACTGCGTAGATTCACGCCAAATTTTTCGTAATTCTTTTATGCTAACGTCTTCTCCAAAGATATATTTATCTAAAATGCTCTGGTAATCTACATTTGCAAACTCTACTATGACCACATCGATAGTTTCTTGAATTTTTTTATTATCAAACATTTTTTGAAAGAACTTATGTGAGTCTTCTAAATGATGTCCACCCTCACCTAATCCAATAATATTGCAAGCCTGAAAAGTTCGGATAATATACTCTTCAGCGTTAACTCCATCACTGTATGTTTGGTGTGTCATATCTAGCCCTTGATTTTGCTTGCTCCACTTATTAAACATAAGCTTTCCCAATCCATTATAGCTACAAATTAGGATGTCCTCATGCTCAACTTAAAAAAATCGACATGTTGTCAATTTTGGAGATTCTTCAATGAACCCTCAATTTTAGCAAATGAAAAACATAATAGACCTGTATTATAAATGGACATTTCTGTGGGTGGTAGACGTAAAACTACGTGGTTATTACATATATCGATAGGTGAATTGTTATTTACTGCCTATTATATTGAATTATAATACTAATTTATGAGATATAAACGATGTCAAATTCCAAAAATCTAATTATTGGCATTACTGGAATGTCAGGCTCAGGAAAGACAACCTTAGTAAAAGCATTATCTGATTCAATCAATGCGACGGCTGTCTATTGGGATGATTTTGATGCCATCTCAAAAGCTCCGGAAGATCTTGTTGACTGGTATCATCGTGGAAAGAATCATACCGAATTTGATTATGCCAATTTGTCAGATGTGCTAAATCAATTTAAATCAGGAGGTACGGTTCAACATCCCGTTTCAAGTGAAAAATTAGTATCAGCACCATTTATCATTTTTGATGCTCCTATGGGTAGATTGCATCATCAAACAGGTAGATACATCGATATTGAAATCTATATGGATACACCGCCTGATGTTTCACTTGCTAGACGGTTGATTAGAGATTATGAACATACTCCTGATGATAAGAATGAAGTTATTGAAGAACTTAAATTTTATATAGAACAATCGAGACCGCTATTTTTTTCTGATGATTTGAAAAATTCGGCTGATTTAATCATGGATGGTAACATTGCTACAAATCATCAAATTGAAATAATTCATTCATATTTAAGAAACATAAAATTATGAAACTTGATGGAAATAAAATGAATACAACACAACCTATAAATACTTATCTAAATCTTTGTACAGAATACTATGACATCGATAAACCTGAAGCACCCATTGATGCTTTACGGTTTTATCTTGACTATGCAAAACAAGCTAAAGGGCCTATTTTGGAACCTATGTGTGGCACAGGAAGGTTTTTTATACCCATGTTAGAACTCGGATTGCCTATAGAGGGTTTTGATGCAAGTACCTTTATGTTAAATCGCTTGCGTGAA
>JABDBK010000023.1 GCA_013288655.1 Gammaproteobacteria bacterium
TCAATTGCCTCCATCTCTCTTGCAGTCAAATTTAAAGTCATTGTTTTGGATGCTTTCATACCATCCCCCTTTATTTTCTTATTAATATTATAGGATAATTGTAGCTATATTTCAATTAAATATTAGCTAAAATATAGCTACTTTCTAATCATTTTATAATTAATTGATTATACTGTATATTTTTTCAGAAAATTGAATATTAACACTCATATTGGCAAACTGGGCGTCAATATTAGTAAAAAAATCCCTTCGTGAATTTTTCGTGATTGAGTCATGATTTATTATGCTTCGTGATGACATTGCAATGGACATCCAGCCTAAGTTAGTTCATAATAATCAAACAGTTAAAAAATTATGAAATGATATAATCAATCTCATAATCCCTTGGTCCTAGGTTCGAGTCCTAGTGGGCCCACCAGTAGAATCAAGAAGTTACAAAACACCCTGCCGACGAGCACCTCATTTGGGACACTAATGGGACACTTCAAAATAAAAACAAATAAATTCACCACACCATATCTTTTGGTATAAACTTAAATGGTGACATCAAACAGAGGCACTTATGACAACACTAGATAAAATAAGCAAACTACTAGAAGGATTTAGCTCAGTTATTTGTTTATATCCCAAAGAAAATAAACGCAAGCTAACACTCCCAACCGACTCCATTAGCTCATCATTGAACAATGATTGGCAAAAAATTGGCGTGGATATGTGGCAAAGCTTCCATACAATAGAATCACAAAAACCAGAATTAAAGCATCATAGGAATGATAATGACCGATTCGAAAGATCTCCGAAACAATACCGTTAATCAACCCCATAGACCTCAAATGCTAATGGCTCAATTCTCTTCTCCTCTCCCACCCCCAGAAATATTAGCTAATTATGATAAAGCACAACCCGGACTAATTAATAAAATCATTGAAACGACAGAAACTGAAAGCAACCATCGTCGCGAGCTTGAAAAACAAAAATTACTCGCGGAAGTCAACAACTTACAAAGAGGTGATGAATTAATAGCTAGAGCTCAAGTTTTTGCTTTTGTTATTTCAATAGTTGCATTAATAGGAGGTTGTATAACCGCAATCTTCGGCGCTCAGATAGCAGGAGGCATCATTGGCGTATCTGGTCTAGTTGGAATAATTACCGCATTTATCAAGAATAGTAAGCGAATATAAGTAAATTAAATATCAAAAATAGCGGCTTAATAGAATTATAATTTTTTAATCGCTCTTAGTCGCTTTCTTTCATATATATCCAACCCCTCTCTCGCCAACTTCATATCCTCTGCCGAAATACTTGGCCTCTCTTGAAACCATCTACTCCACTTTTCAGAAATCGCACTAAGTGACAGCTCATCAGTATTTCCTCTGTAGACCTGACTACGAAGGATAGGCAATAATTCTGGAGGCAATTTTTTGCCTTCCAAGGCTCTCGGGTCAGACATCATTCTTAGGCGGCAAACTAAATTCTCGTGCTGCATCCATGATTTCTTGTTTTGTGATCATTTATTTTTCCCAATCTTCTGGTACCCATAAACGCCAACGGGTAATTAATTTGTCTGCATTTAACGCAGGGTCTAACTTAACTTTACCTGCAGTAAGCTTACTTCTACAAAGCTCCATTGCCTCCATCTCTGTAGACGCATTCTGCTCTAATAAAAATCCAAGTCGTTTAAACACAGCACCATTGTTGAGTCGTGCTGCATAATCTATTAATAGCGGTATATTCTTATATTCAGATTTCAGATAATTTTTAAACATATCTACTACGCTACGAATCCCTCCACCAAATGCGGGATTAACAAGAAAATCTAGAATGGTACGTGATGGATCAGAAACAGAAACTTTAGTTTGCCCTCTCCATAACACTTTAAAACCAAACATGGCTTGCGGCGAAACTGTATGTATCAAAAAATGAGTTGTTCTGATTTCTGGACTATGATTTTTTAATTTCTTGGTAGTAAACAAAACAATGGTACGAAATATCTGTTCTGTTAATCCCCAATGCTCCGCAGCACTCCAACCTCCGATATAACAAGGATGATATATTTTTTCAGCGATAACCCAAGGGTCTTCTAAGGGGATGTCAGCAGTAGTTGACTCAAGGGGCACAGGAATATAAAGACCTTCCTTAATTCGAGCAATCCAACCCTTAGCTGCCCATCGAGCAAGAATCTTTGAGGCATTTGTGTTTGATACCCCTAAAATCTTTGCTACCTCAGCAATAGAAATTGTGTGCTGCGTAGCGCGAAGAATAGCTGTCATTCGTTCTCGATCTAGCTTTCCAATTCCACTAGGTATGCCCATATTTAAGTACCTTTTAGGTGCTAAAATTCTATTATTATATGAATTATAGCACCTGAAATGTACTTTTTCTAGCTCTTATAGCATATCAACAAAAAATTATTTTCCGGTTTGTTTTGCCACAAAAAGTTAGTATATTTTGTGGCAAAGCCTAAATGTTCTCTTCGTGAGTTTTTCGTGATTGGGTCATGATTTATTATGCTTCGTGATGACATTGCAATGGACATCCAGCCGTGTTAGTTCATAATAATCAAACAGTTAAAAAATTATGAAATGCTATCATCCATCTCATAATCCCTTGGTCCTAGGTTCGAGTCCTAGTGGGCCCACCAGTAGAATATTGAATAATTTAATTATTTAAATCCTTATCATCCTTGAATAACAACATTTGCTTTGCTGCTGGTATATGCTCAATGACCTCAAGCACTTCGTATTCTGTTTTAAGGCCATCTACCGTGCGCCATTGTGTAGTTTTAACTTTGCACTTTTGTTAATGACGTATGTCTATGTTTTTTGTAACAGGTAAGCAATACTTACAGCTTGCATTCGATTAAGTTATCGTTGCATAAGCTCATGCAAGCTTCTTTTTTTTGTTTAATCAATTTTTCTAATAACACACCACATATCTCCGCACGCTTCCATCCCAACGGGTGCGGTACTCCCCGACGAAAACAATCATCTTGCGAAGAGTCCACATAAGAAATGACTCCATAATCAAAACCTAAGCCTTCTTGATAAAAAAACTCGCCTCCAGTTAACGTGAGCTCGCGTTTTAAAGTTTGATTACCCTCGGTAACATGATAAAGACCTTGACAAAAAGCCTGCGCATAACACGCTGGTAAAATTCGTTGATAATAACCAATGACCTCGCACCAAAACAAAGCGCATTGTTTCGAACACCATGGATAATAATTTTCTACGTAAACTTCGAAAGCTTTTCGAATGTTTTCAATATTAAATGATTTTTCATTTTTTATTTTTCTAGGCCCAAACTGTTTTCTAAATGTATCTAAAGCTTCTTTTTTTTGACGAGCATTGCCGCCATTGATTGCAGCTACGAGCGCACTAAAATCATAAGATAGTTGCGCTTTACATTCCTCATTAGCCTCTGCGAGGATTTTATTAAATTGCATTTTTCTATTTTCATCAAGATAAGACTTCATCATTTTAAGCATCTTTTCATCTTGTGCATAACATGCTAATTGACAAGGAGAGTAATTTATAAATGTATTACCTACAAAATCCTTCACCGTGCCATATTCAAATAATAATTTAGGGTTGGTCCGAATAATCGCTTCAGCTTGATCTTGCTCGCCCCTCACTACGTAGCCAAGTAAAGCTACAAAAGCTAATTTATCATAATGATTTTCTTTACTTCCACATTCAAATAAGGTACACGCATTATTTGCACCATAATTAGCTTGTTTGCCTATGGTAATATCCCCATCGAGATAGTCCATGATCAAGCCTTGAATAGGCGTAGGAAAAGTATAGTCACGAGATTGAGAAGAAGCTTGTGTTGTTTTAATGGGTTCCGTAGGCTCTTGCTGATTTAATGACTTCCTATCATTTATCATATCATACCTCGGCATGAGTTGAAGCTTCTGAATATCATTGTGCCTAAGTGTTGTATAAAAAGCAATCTATAATATGTTTTATATAGATATCGATTGTACGAACGACTTTTTCTCTTGTACAATCCATGCCATAATTTTTTACAGAAAAAATACAAAAGAGGAGATTTTATGCCTATAAGTACAATAAAATTAATCGCAATTTTTAACTCTAGCCAAGAAAATAAAAAAGAAAATTGGATATCAATTCCTGACTCCAAAGAAGGTACTATCTATCCTAATGTTATAGGTAGCAGTGGCGGGGAAACTCATAATGGCTGGAAAGTACATATTAGCATTGATCCTAATAAAATCATTGATGCAGCAACATTAATTACAGAAATTCTTAATGATAAAAATGCACCTAAAGTGAGTATTAAATTTGCTAGTATGCATCTAGCAAAAAATGGGCAACCAAGTAAACAAGTCGCTTTTACTTTTTATCAAGATGAATTAATTCAAACTGATAAAATAGCTACATTTCTTAACAGCATTGAAGCTGCTTTAACTTCTGCGGGCATTGGCCGTGACTCAAGACAAATAAACTCGGATGCTGAAATTTGTAAAACAAAATTTGATGCTTGTATGCTCAATACCGAGGGAAAACCGACCCGATTTAATTATAGAAATGACCAATGTATTGTAATGGAAGATGAACTTTATTTAGATTGCGGTGGGCGCGGTAACATAACACAGGTTTCCGAACAAATTTGGATAAAACAAAGTTATTATTTAAACTTAGAGGATATACAAAAGCATAACCCAGCACAGATACCCGATCCTTTTTCTAAAATTAGAATTACAATAACTAAAGATGTAACAAAAGAAGAGACTTTCACTAAAGATAAAACCTCTGCAAGCTCAATCATAATTAAGCGAAATGAAAGTCCAGTATTCTCTACGAATCCCAAAAAAGACTCTCTTGCACCATCAGATGGTTTAAACCAAGAAAACAGCTCTGAAAAAGCTATTGGAAAAACTCAACTGTACAAGTGAATAATGTATATACGAAAATCAATGGAAGTCTTAGTGATGGATCAGGAATTTCTACAACTAGCTTTACAAATCAAACTGGGAACAGTGTTTTATTTGTAATTTCGCATCACGCTGGGTACCCAGTAACTTTGCGATTGGAAGCTGCTGAACCCTATCATATCGATGCTGATGGTTATGGAAATCATAAAATAATTGATCAGGTTTGGCTTTCATGCGAAAAATCATTTATCAAGCTTTTGAAATCAAAAATATATCGTCAATCTTAGAGTATGAGTACGTATATTTAAAACACTACATTTAAAAATGCCAATACTACTAAAGGATCGGGGTCAAATGCTCGTTTTCGGAATTAGAATTAAAAAAAAACAGTAGCTCAAGAAAATTTCTCAGTATTTTTCATAATTATTTTTCTTATTTCTGGCCACTCTTCACAAATAACACTAAATACTGCTGAATGTCTGACTCTTCCATTTGATAAAATTAGATGGTTTCTTAAAACGCCCTCTTGCTTTATCCCTAACTTTTTTAACGCGCTACACGAACGATGATTTATACTATCTATACAAAATCCAACTCTATTAAATTTTAGCGAATAAAAAGCATGATCAATCAAGATTAATTTTGATATTGCATTGATCTTCGTTCCCCAATAATCAGGATGAAACCAAGTATATCCAATATTAAGAGTTTTATTATTCATATCAATATCATAATAACTGGAAGTACCAGTGATTTGATCCCCGCATAAAACAACGAAACAAACTCTTTTATTTTCATCCATTTCGTTAATAGCTTTGTCAAGCCATTTACTTTTAAATACCTCTGGTTTATAAAAAAGGTCAGGAGCATATTCCCATATTTTTTCATTATTCGCTAATTTCGTGAGTTGATCAGCATGGCTTTGATTTAATAATATGAGATTAATATCTCCCATTTGCAACGTTAAATTATTTTTAAATATCATGATTTTTTGTCCCAATCAAATTAAACTAACGCCATTTTTGTGGCCAATGATTTAGGGTTCATTAACAATTAGCTGAAATATAGCTATTATATTATAAAGAAAAATAGATTTCTCCAATGAGTATTTTAGGAATTAACCATATACCAGCATTTTGCGCTTCTTGTTGAAAATGATATTTTTCTGCATGACTAGTGATTAAGTAACGTTTAGTACTATAATAAGCCTCTTGAAGAAACATTAACCCGTTATGAGTTGCTTCCGTTAACTCATAATCAACTAAAAAAATTGCTGTTTTAGCTAATTCAATATTATTTTGAACCCACTGTGATGCTTCATCATATGTTGAAAACAATTTAGGTAAAAGACCCGCATCGATTATACGTTTTTGCCAATAAGTTAGCATAGAAAAATCATCATCAAGTACAATGACAACATTAGCACCAGATAAATCAATATTTTTTGGAACCCATGTAATGCTTTCAATAGAGGGGAAAATTAAATTGATTGTTGTACTTTTATTAATGATTGAATGCATATCTAATTTCCCTCCTAAATTTTCCATATATAGCTTGGCTCCTGACAGACCTAAACCTTTGCCATGATGTTTAAAGCTTACACCCTTTAGCGCATCAGTTATTTTTTCAGGAGGGATTCCTATACCATTATCATGGATCTGCAAACGTAATGTATTATTCATGTTTTCAATAGTGATGTTGATAATACCGTTATTTTTATCAATCAAGGCATCATAAGCATTATTTAATAAATTTGATAGTAAACGCTTAATTTCATTTGGTGAAGCCATGATCCAGCCAATTTTTGCGTCTTGTTTTACTTTCAAGGTTAATTGGCATGGCTGTTGACGCCATTCCTGTCTCTTTAGCGAAACAATTATTTCAGCTAATGAATACAACAATGACGGACGAATTAAATTTCCATCATCATGAGTTATTATAGTAGTATCTAATGAATTCGATTCAACAGCAGGATTGCGATAACGTTCTAGCACATTATTGGCAATATCTCTTACACTTTGAATACCGTTAGATAAAATAGTTAAATCGTCAACAGAAAGTTTTTTACTAAGTAACTGTAAGCTCATATCCATAGCGGCTAAAGGTGAAGCAATGTCATGAGCTAGACGAGCGGAAAGATGACCTAATTCAATAGCAGCTTTATTTCTTTCATGTTCTGTTGCTTTTCTTAGTAAATCAAGAATATTTTTTTCCAATACTTCTAGTTCTACTGGTAACGATTCTATTACAACATTATGTTGTACAGCATTATTTGAAATTAAATCAATAAATCGATTAATGGGATTAATAAATAGTTGGTTTGGTATTTTTTTAGCAAGAGGAAATAAAAGACTTACAATAGAGGTAGTGAATATCATTAATAATGAAAATCGCATCATGAGATCATAAAAAAGCGTGTCATCAGATAAAAAATTACCAGTTACCTTGAAATAACCAAATTTATATCCCGCGATATCACCTATACGATAATCGTATATCCATGAAAATGGAAAAAGCCATGTGATAGTTTTATATTGCGGTATTCCTTCGCGTATCCATTCAATTTTAAAAGTAGGGCTACTTTCGTTAAATAGCTCAATTTTAAGATTAACGGTGTCAAGGTTATTAATAATGGCTTGATTAATCGCAAAATCTTCAATAGGTTTTATTTGTTCATTAATGCGTGACCGTAATTGATTAATACTAATGCTTAAGTCGTAAATAGTAAGACCAAAAATAATAATCATTAACGCAATAGAGCAAAATAATATTCGATTACCAATCACTTTTTTGATTTGTTTTGATAAAGAGATCTGTTTAGAAGCCATGGCTTATATTTCTTGATTAAATTATTTTTTCAAAGTAAATTTCTTTCTTATTTTCAAGTTTATAGACATTATAATAAGGAGGTCGATACCAATTAGGATCATGTTTTAATGCAGTCAAATAGCTATTTAATGCGGATGTTTTTGTGACCGCGGTATTTTTTGTAGGAGGATATTGTATTAAAGCCTCCACAAAAGACATGACGGTTCGATAAGTCACAAAACTAATTTTATCCGTGGGAAGCTGATGATATATTTTTTTATAATTTTCTAAAAATGTTTTATAAATTTCGGTATCTTCACCACCTGATAGAGTATCAATTCTAAAAGCATCATAGGTTTCAGTAATATTTTGTGGTGTATTACTGTTACCCCAATTGTCCGTAGATGTTATGAATATAGGCTTTATAGGACTAAGATGAGCAGTTATTTTATTCATTAGCTCAATGGCCGAATCATACCCTATAGACATCACAACAATGACATCATTCTTTTGATAGCCCGACATGAACTTGGAAAGATTTAAATGAGACATATCATCGGTTAAAAACTTTCGTTGTATGACCCGTTTATTTTTAAACTCTTTTTGATATTTTTTTGCTAATAAATCTGCAAAATCTACACTCTCTTTGCTTTCTGCCGCAGCAGTAATAAAAAGATTTGCGCCTTTATAGTGTTGATTAATGAATTTTATGATGGTATTAACAGCGCTTGTATCTGGTATTCCTAGACTATAAAAGCCCATTGGTAAACTAGATAACGAAGAATCAGTTGCTGAAATAGATAAAATAACTTGTTCACCAAAAAAAGCTTTTGACATTAAAAAATCATTCGATGTGCTTAATCCCATAATCACATCTGGGTTCCATGCTTTGGCATCGGATGCTTGCTGAATAATACTTGCTAAATTATTTGCATGGAAAAATTCCTTTTCGATAATATATATCCCTTTACTTGCGGCTACCGCGATTGCCGTATTTATTCCTGATAAATATGAGTTTATAAATTGTTGGGTGTTCGCATTACATGATGGATCAGGTTGTGGATTATCAAAAACAGCCAATCTAACATTTTTATGATTGTTCGCAACGGCATAAGAATTTAACAGGATAATACTGCAAAGTAAGAGAATAATTTTTTTCATTTACTGTATTCCAATTTTTTTTCATATTTTGTTATAAAATAAAAAGAAGCAATAAACAGCGTGTATAATATATAAACAATCATTTGTTCGCTCTTCAGATCGTTAAAAACTAATGTTTGTAAAACACAAGTTGCGATGGGACATAAACTATTAATGATTGCATGTTGTTCAGAAGTAATTTTTTCTAGAGCTTTTTGTGAAAAATAAAGTGGAATAATTAAACTTAAAAATGCGAGCAATAATAAATTAGTTAAATTTGTAAAGCTCATATACTCAACGACATGTTGTTTTGGCAAAATGATAAAAAGTACAATGATAGATAAATAAAAGCGAACAGCTAAAACTTGTGTGGCAGATAAATTTGCATTTTTGGCAAGTGCTTGACTATTTTTAAAATAAATAAAAGAAGACGTTCCACCCGCTAATGCCAAAAATATTCCATATAAACTTTCATATGAAAAAGATGAACGAATTTCAAAAAATATGTTAGCAATGATCAATAACAATAAACATACACCAAAATAAAACTTTATCTTATATTCTTGCCAATTTTTTAAAGCTAGTAACATAAATCCAAGCATTCCTAGCCAAGCAAAATATATAAAATTAAAAAGCGATGCTCCAATCTTACCTGGTCCAACCATGGTTGTTCCCCACATGATCAGAACAATAAGCATGACGGAAAACCATTGTTTTTTGTTTTTCAAACAATCGGCATATATCTTTTTTAAGTTATTTTTGTTAATGATGTTAAAATACAAACTTGCTATAGTTGCTGTAACCAATAAAGAGAAAAGAGGTGGAATACTCACATCTAACTTTTGGATCAAGATTAAAGCAATACTGAAAACTAATACATATAAAAAACTATAAATCATTTTACACCTCCATTTTGTGAATTGTTGCCCAATAATATTTTTCTCGCCCTTCTATAACATCACAGGGATAAAAATAACTCTCCCAATCAGCATGATTAAATTCCCAATATTCTTTACCAACCCCAAAAAAAGGAATAGATTCGCCCTTAACTACACAATCTAGTAAATGTCCCACTTTGTCAAATGCGTCATCATTAAGAGCAACAAATTCATTTTTATCATGTTCACTCATGACAATGAAATAAGTGGATAAACCATTATTATCTTTTACTAAAAAGCTGCCGTGCTTATTAATGAGGTAAAATTCCTTACAGTTTATTGAATTACACCAACGATAAAAGAAATTTATAAACAGTTCATCAGATAAGGGGGATGGACGCGATGTTTCAATATGCGTCAGTAAACTTTTTGTTTTTTCATAAAAATATAAATAGCTTAGTTCACGAATACTATTTTGTAAAATATCAGCGACATTTTTATTTTTTTCGATAAATCTATCAATTATTTCTTCATTAAAGGCATGAATTGCTTCGGTAGGACTTGTTTGGCCGGTTAATAATATTTTTTTATAAGTTGAATTTTTGAATTGATTAGCTAATTCAATACCGTTAATAGTCGGCATGTAATTATCAATGACTAGAATCGCAAGCTCGTTTCGTATTTCTGATTTATATGCCAATTGTACAATTTCAGATATATTCATATCGATAGGTAAATGATTGTGTGTATTATATAAATCACTTTCGATAAATTCTCGCGTAAAATTGATATTCGCACAAGGTGGCTTATATGTTGTGAGATAATCAACAGCTTTTTTTGGATCAGCGAACGTTAAGCAGTGATATTCACCTTCAAATAACTGGCGGGCTGCATCTAAAAACAATTGGCTATCATCAACCCAACAAATCGTAGGGGGAAAGTAAAATAGAGGAAGTTTATTTATCATCCCAGGTTATCTCCTATTATTTTTATGTAGTTCCATTTTATACTGTATAATTACACCAAGAATTTTGTATTCTGGTGTTAATGCCGAGATTGCCACACCGGCGACGAACGGTTTTAAATATATTTGATCAATTTCAACTATATATTTTCTGGTCGATGCAATGTTTTGTCCCAAATTTGCCACAATCACATAATCGCCCGTTTCAGGTTTTTGTTCAGGCTCTATGATTAGAATACTTCCTTTAGGAAAAAAAACTAAATCATCTTCATCGATAACCAAGGCAAATGCTTTTGCGCTCACTTTTCGCTCTGTAAAAATTTGTTTAGAACATTTTTCATAATCAAGAACTTCATAATGCATACACTCCTGCCAGGAGAGAAGTGGAATTTTATGCAAAGCTGAAGTTTGGTTTCCATGATGAGATGTTAATGGATCGTTTCCTATAAGCTGATCTAATGAAACTGAAAAATATTGTGCGACAGGTAGGAGCGTGATGACTGTTGGATTGGATTGCTCATTATTGCGAATACGTTTAATTGTCGTTGCTGGAACACCAATTTGCCTAGCTAACTCGCTAGAGCTTAGCCTGGCTTTAGCCATCAATATGTTAAGATTGTCACTTAATGTTTTAAACATAAGAAGTAGTTCGTTCGTGTAATTTTTTTCGATTATAGATGGTCACATCTGAAGAGTAAATAGATAAATAAATCAAAAAATAGTTTACAACTCCATTTGTATAAACTATATTTGGTCGAATCATCAATATATGGACATCTGCATATGAGTGTAGCTGATGTTTGGTGATTGCTGCTGAATATAATTATGGAGCTTGAATATGCCAGCGATAGAACCATTGTGTAAATTAATAGGAACAAACCCTAGTCATTTTACAAAAGAAGAAAATCTTTTAATTGAAGCAGACTTATTTGTACGTATCTGCGAAGAAATAAAAGGAATTTTTAGGGAAAAATATCAAAATTATTTCGGCTTAATAAGATATGGAAAAGAAAAGGAGAATGCAATGCTTGACGCTAATTTTGCAAAATTAATCATACAAGATATTTTATCAACTGAAGAATATAATTTACATGGAATCATCTTATATACAAACACTTGTGAAGATGTTATTCAAGACATCATTGAAGGACGGAATGTTAATCCTTCGTCAAATTTTCTTCGAAGAATAATTGAATTACATAGAATGGTAAGATCCGACCTCTATCATGCTATTTTTAAAAAGATAGCGGGTCAATTCTCAACAGCCGCATAAATATTACTGAAACCGTATATTCTTACATAAATAGTAACTATTCAGTGGATGCCACAGGTCCAACCGTGAACGTACCGTTTGCGATTGGACTTGTGGCACCCACTGAACAGGTACTCATGATTTAACACCGCCCTGAGACGATACCACCCTTGTTAAATAACTTGCCATGTTATCCAATTCAATGACCTTATCGACCGCGCCAAGTGACTGAGCAACACCAGCCATGCCAAATACGACGGTACTATCAGGATCTTGAATAAGGGTATGAGCTTTGGCCTTTTTAAGTTCTAACAATCCTTGCGCCCCGTCATTACCCATTCCTGTTAAGATAATACCAATTGCCGCACTTCCACAAATCCTGGCAACAGATTGAAACAATACCGTTACGGAGGGACAAAAACCAGACACAGATGGACCGGTCTTCAATTTGATCACTAATTTCCCTTGTTCCCGCTTAATTTCTGTATGATAGGAATCTTGTGCAAAATATATTGTTCCAGGCTTGAGCACTTCTCTATCTTCAGCAATTTTTACAGTCAAGTTGATATTATTATTCAACCAGGTAGCAAAACCATTGATAAAACCACGTGTCATATGCTGCACAACGACAATAGGTAATGGAAAATCATATGGTAATGTTGTAAATATGGTTTTTAAAGCCTGCGGCCCTCCTACAGAAGATCCTATGACAATAACTTCATAAGAACGCTTTGTTTCCGTCGATGAAGGCTTGTGAATAAGCTTGTTTTCCTGTTTTTTAGTAAAAAAACGCCGCTTAATCACATGTATTTCAGCCATACTACGTACCATATCTACAATTTTCTGTCTGGACTTTGTATAGCTAGCATCATTATCCCGAATAGGTTTTGCTAAAACAGCAAGCGCACCCGCCTCTAGTGCTTCGAACGTAATAGGCATAGACTCATTATTAATAGCTGAACTGATGATGACAATGGGTATAGGAAATCGTGACATGATAGCTCGGGTCGCTTCCAAGCCATTCATAACCGGCATTAAAATATCCATTGTAATGATATCTGGTTTTAGAACTTGAACTTTAGCAACAGCTTCTTCACCATTTTTTGCAACACCCACAATACTAAAATCTTTTTCGTGATGAAAAATAGATTCAAGAAGAGCAACTTCTGTAGGTGAGTCATCGACTATGAGTATTTTTATCATGTTCTATACCAATTGTTCGACAATATCAAGCAAGGCTTGTGATTCAAACTGGCTTTTCACTAAATATGCATTTGCGCCTACTTCTATGCCGCGCTTTTTTTCTTGATCACTTTCGAGAGAGGTCACAATAATAACGGGCAAATCTCGTAAAGTTTGACTTTTTTTCACATTTTCCGTGAGAACAAATCCATCCATAATAGGCATACTCACATCAGTAATAAGCAAAGCAAATTTTTGCTTTTGCAAAAGTTCCCAAGCTTCTTTTCCATTAACAGCAACTGTCACCTCATAATCTTTACTTTCAAGTATATTTTTTTCTAATGTTCGAGTTGTTATAGAATCATCTACCACTAAAATCTGAATGCGTTCTTTAGATTTTTCCGACGAATTTTTTGGAATCATTCGTGATGTGCTTCCTAGATTTAATGCGGCTTTAATTAAATCATTGCTATTTAATACAAGAATGGCTTGGCCATTACCTGCAAGTGTTCCACCTGCAACTAATGGAACATGAAAAAGCGGCGCACTTAGCGGTTTAACGACAATTTCCCGCTCGCCTATAATTTCATTCACTAGCAATGCAACTGTACTGCTTTGATTCCTAAGCACAAGAATAGGCAAATTATCTTGAATATTAAAATCCTTGTTTGCCATTCCTAATATATCTGACAGGTATCGTAATGGTATAGCATGTGTATCTAGAACTATGGCTTGGCTGGCTTCTAACTCAACAACATCATTGGGCTTTAACAAAAGAACACGCTCTATGATACTTATAGGGATGACAAAACATTGATTTTCACATTTTACAATGAGTCCACGTTCACTCGCGAGAGTTAAGGGTAAACTTAAATTAAAGGTGGTTCCTACTCCCGCCTTCGTTTCAAGACTTACATCTCCTTTAAGATTAAAAATATTTGATCTTACGACATCCAAACCAACGCCTCGACCCGAAAATTCAGTGATAATGTCTTTTGTTGAAAATCCAGATGAAAATATGATATCTAGAATATCTTTTTCACTCATGTTATCTAACATAGATTTGCTAAATATGTTTTTACTCTCCGCAATCGATGCAATTTTTTTGACATCAATGCCCATTCCATCATCAGAAATGGACATTCCTATGCGATCACCCTCATCCTTTACATGAATAAGAATTTTTCCTGTTTCTGATTTTCCTAGACGACATCTCACTTCAGGAGTTTCAATGCCATGATCAATCGCGTTTCTTAATAAATGAATCAGAGGGTTTTGCAAGCCATCCAGAATGAGTTTATCCATTTTAACTGCATCACCGGTAATCATTAACTCTATTTTTTTGCCAAGATTATTTGATATATCACGCGCAATACGCGGTAAAGAATCTAATAAAATGGATGCTGGCAAAAGTCTTAAGGTACGTAGTTCTTCCTGAAGAGAATCCGTTAAAATAGACAATTCATTAATAGCATTTTTCATGTTTTTTTGTATTTGATACGTGAGCGCGGAAGCTTCTTTGACGGTTGAAATACTGGAATGATATAATTTTTTAATATTATCATTTAATTTATGACTACTTATACTATATTCCAGTTGTTTCCAGGTATGATCTGCCTGTTTTGTTTTATGGCTTAACTTCAAAAGATCCGCATAGTGATCTTCCAGAGATATCTTGTTAACTTGTATTTCTTCCACAAGAGCAGAAATGTTATCCAGGCTTTTTATTGAAACACGAATAGTTTCATATTCTTTGGCTATTTGATCTATAGTTGTATTCTTATGTTCATTTTTTTTAATATGACTATTTTTAACAGAAAATTTATTTGTTTGTCCCTGTGATAATCGAGACAAAATATCATCTAAATCAAAGGGAAGTGATTCATGATGTGTAAACGCATCCATTGCGGAGCGCATATGATCAATAGCTTCTAAACATAAATCTATGATGGGACGTGAGCAAAACAAGGATTTATTTTTCATTGCTGAAAATAGTGATTCAATATGATGTGCGATATTTCCTACATCAAGCACACCAACACCTCGAGCAGAACCTTTTATATTGTGAGCAGAACGAAAAATACTTTCAATGGTTTGCTCAATCTCCGGATCAGATAAATTATTTTTTTCAAGCTTAAGCAAATTATTAGCAATAGATTGCAATTGCTCATCTAATTCTTCTTTAAATATTTCTAATAACTTTTTTGTCATTTCAGGATCATTTGACATAATTAGACCTTATAGTTGATAAATATCAACATACTCCTTGAGGTTTTTTGCAATAATAGCCAGATTATTAATTGCCTCGTTAGTTTGCCTGACACTTTCTACAAAAGAAGATGTGACTTGATTAATTTCATTCATTCCTGATGTAATTTGTTCTATGCCTATTCCTTCTTGATGTATAGCTGCCTCAATTTGCTGACTTGCAATAATGGTTTCATGAATGACATCACGCAAATTAGCTATTATTCCGCCTGTTTTCTCAACCAAACCTGTACCATGGTCAACACCTTTTGTTCCTTCTTCTGTAGCCATCACAGCTTTTTCAGTGGCACGACGAATATCTTCTAATATTTTTTGCACTTGAATAGTGGATTGTTCGGATTGTTCAGCCAGTGTTTTTACCTCGGACGCCACCACTGCAAATCCCTTACCGGCTTCACCTGCTTTTGCAGCTTCAATCGATGCATTTAATGCTAACATTTTTGATTGTTGAGCAAGCGTTGTCACAACAGCTGTAATTTCACCAATTTGTTTTGTTTGATTACTTAAATCTAGAATAGTTTGTGCAATAGCCTGGACTTTATCAAGGACCGCTTTCATTCCAGAGATACTTTCTTCAACTGCATTTAATCCTTCCTCTCCTTTTTCACGCGTTTTATCAGCAATCTCTCCTAATGCTTTAGCTTTTTCTATAGTTTGTGATGAACTTTTTTCGATTTCTTCTAATGAGACGGTGATTTGATTAATTGATGAAGCCTGCTCAGTGGACCCAGACGATTGAACATCAACAGAGTGCTTAATCTCCTCTATAGTGCTTACCATGTTATGACAAGCATCCATAATTTTTTTTGTAATGCTCGAAAGGCCATTGACAGTCAATGATGCAATGAGGATTGAAATAAGAATAATTGAAACGACCATGATATATTCAGTTAATTTAACATTATTTAGCTCAACCATAATAGCTTGAGCATGGGTTTGTAAATTATTATATTGCCTATCAAACATTCCGCCTACACGCTCACCCTGATTATTGATGGGGCCATCTATAACGTCATATACTCCATTTATGATTGTTCGTATATGATCAATATATGGTTTATTTGACTTATCAAAACTGGCATCAAACACTTTTGCCTGATTTTGCTTAAGCTGATCCAAAGTGCTTTTAACATGGTTCCACTCAAGTATGTCACTATCGATCCAATGATGAGTATTTTTTTCAATTTCTAAAATATCTTTATTAATATTCATCCAATATTGATCGAAAGATATTTTATATGTTGGATTAGCATCAATATAATATGATTGCACAGCATTGAATGTCCCTTCAATCATCTCCATGAGATCATGAGACCTGTCACTGAGGGGCAATTCATGATTAATAAGTTGATTAGCATGATTATTAGCGCTCGTTGTTTGAGTGATGATGAAACTTATCGCAATGAGAATAACAACCGTAAGTATACTAAAACCTAAATATAAACTCCCTCGAATCCCAAGCACAAATTTATTGCGATTAGAATAATTTTCGTTGCTTTTATGTATGATATTCATAAATCATATCCTGTTTTATTGTTACAATTTATATACATCTATAAGTTGTTTAAGATTTTTTACCATTTCTGCCAGGTTTCCAATCGCTTCAGTCGTTTGTTTTACGCTGCTTACAAATGATCCGGTGACTTGATTTATTTCATTCATGCCAGCTGTAATCTGTTCTATGCCCACTCCTTCTTGTCTAATGGCCGCTTCAATTTGTTGGCTTGCAATAGTTGTTTCATGGATCACATCACTTAAACTTTTCACTATATCACCTGTTTGCTCAACCAAACTTGTGCCTTGATCAACTCCTTTTGTGCCTTCTTCTGTGGCCATCACTGCTTTTTCTGTAGCACGGCGAATATCTTCAAGAATTTTTTGCACTTGTGTCGTTGATTGTTCAGATTGTTCTGCAAGATTTTTTACTTCCGATGCAACTACAGCAAAACCCTTGCCTGCCTCTCCTGCTTTTGCGGCTTCAATAGATGCATTAAGTGCTAACATTTTTGATTGTTGTGCCAAGGTATTTACAACAGACGTAATTTCACCGACTTGTTGTGTTTGATTGCTTAAATCTAATATGGTTTGCGCAATAGTTTGTACTTTTTCACGCACCGCTTTCATCCCTAAAACACTATTTTCAACAGATTCCAGGCCAAGCTGGCCTTTTTCCCGAGTGCGTTCTGCCATTTCTCCCAAGGTTTTTGCTTTATCAATGGTTTGAGAAGAACTTTTTTCAATTTCACCTAATGAAGAAGTAATTTGATTAATAGAAGATGCTTGTTCTGTGGCACCTGAAGATTGAACATCAACTGCATGCCTAACTTCTTCAATGGTCACTACCATATTCTGACAAGCCTCTGTGATTTGCTTTGTCATAACAGCCAGACTATTTGTCATCGTATTTAAATCATTACCTAATTGGCCTAATTCATCACGGCTCATCACATCAACACGATGACGTAAATCACCAGACGCGACTTTAGCACTATGTTTTCTAAAAGTATTTACATAAAATATCATCCCACGTGCTGTGTAAATTGCAACACCAAAAGATGCGATAATGCTTATCATAAATAATATATACTCTATAAAACGTACCGTATTCATACTTGAAATAATATCTTTAGCACCTTTTTTTAATACCTCATATTGAGTATCGAACAAACCTCCCGCTCGCTCACCATTCTGGTTAAATGGACCATCTATAACATCCATGAGATTATTAAATATTGGAATGACATCTGTCGTTAACATAGCTGAATTAGCTGTTGTTGAATTCATAAGATTCATTTGAGCTTTTTTAAGTTGATCAAGCAATTGTTTTATCTGGTTCCATTTATCTGAATAATTCGAATCAACCCAGATTTTTGAATAAGAATTTATGGTATCAATTTTTTGGTTTGTAATTTTCCATGACTTAATAATATCATCTTGTCCACTTTTGTCTCGCGTTACAATCCAATTAGATAAAAATAGCTGTGATTGATACACTTGCAATGTTAAATCATAAAATGCATCATGTGTAGGCAAATCAACCTCAAGAACCTGTTTTGATAAATTCTCTGCTGTGGTAACTTTATATAAAATTAAGATAATCGCAAGAGCTAAAATTAAAATGATAGTACCGAAACCTATAAATAAACGGCCGCGAATACCTTTAGTTACAGAATGATCATGGGTCGTGTATACTTCATTCGATTGGCTATTCATATCTAAGCACTCCCCTTCATATGGCTTGTGATTTTGTATCTAAAGGTAAATGAGAATGATCTAAAATACTTTCAATATTAATGATAGCTGTAGTTCCCTGATGAATGCCTAATATACATTCTGGCGAAATACTTTGTGACAACATAGGTGAATCTAGCAATCTAGAATCATAAACATTGTTTCCAATAATATTATCAACTATGATTCCTACATTCATACTTCCTTTACTGACAATGATCATTTGAGGATTTTCTTCTGCTTTAGTATGTGGAATGGAAAAAAGTATTTTTAAATCTATGACAGCAATCAAAAAACCATGAAGATTTATAATACCCGCAATAGAAGCCGGTAGATTGGGTATAGGAGTTAACATAAAATTGCTCGTCACTTCTTTTATTTTTTCATATGGAATGCCATAGAACTCATTTTTTCCTAATGTAAATCTAATATAATTAATAAGTGACGTTTTTGTTTTGTTATTCGTGTCATGTTTTATTGCAAGAATTTTAGCACGTTTAATCAATTCATTTTGAACAGATTGATCCTTTGGCATAAAATCAGAAGCAAATATCTTATTATTCATATCAGCTTATCCTCTTGAAATGTTGTGTAGCTCTATTTCTCGCCCAAGGATCTCACTTAACTTACCATACGTTAATTCATCAAACCCTGGAACAAAATTGGATTGACTCGATGATTTTGCAATCATCAATGCATTCTTGAGGCATTTGATGCCCATATCATGTTTTTTTATACGCAACAAAAGCAAACCTAATTGAAAATGAGCTTGTACATAATTTTTATCTAAAAAAATCACTTTTCGTAATTCATCTTCAGCAGATTTCATTTCATTTAATTCCACTAAGCTCATAGCTAAAATAAAATGAGTTTGAACATTAATAGGGTCGATTTTAATACTTTCTTCACAAAGCTTTATTGCATCTTCGAGATTACCCAAATTTGCCAATACAGTTGCATTAGCATTTAATATAAAAGCATCCATTTTATGTTGTTTATAACTATCTATTATTTTTAATGCTTCATACCATTGCCCATTTTTAATAAAAGATAGAACCATGGCTTGTGTTATCTCATGAGAAGCGCGATGAGAAGTCTTTATGATTTTATTTTTTGAAAGATTAGGCTTAAGTATTGGCGGTTTTAATGTATGCTTTTCTTCTACTCGAAAGACAGGTTGTGCTAATTTTTTATGAACAAATAATGAGTTCTTAACAAACACAAGATCCAGATTTTTAACATTGACAGGATCGGAAGCGCCTAATAATAAATAACCATCCTCAACCAGACTCGAACACAATTTCATCATAATATGTTTAATATTATCTTCGCTAAAATAAATTAATACATTTCTACAAAGAATTAGATCTTGTGCATTCGTACCATTAAATATAGAGGGATAAGTATTATCATTTAGATTCAGATAAATAAAATCCACTTTATCTCGAATGTCTTCAATTAAAAGATATGCATTATTTTCTTTTTTAAAATAGCATTTTTTATAGTAGTCATTAATGGATCGCATTGACCATTCATTATAACGTCCATTGAGTCCTTTTTTTAATGCCATGGTATTTACATCTGTGCCAAGCAATTGAAGCTTCCATTTATCTATATCAGGAAGCAACTCTGTTAATATCATGACGACAGTATATATTTCTTCGCCGCTAGCACATCCAGCGCTCCATATGCGTATACTTAAATCATTAGCCGCCCGTTTTTTTTTGATAATAGCGGGAAGAATCACTTCCTGTAATAACTTAACCTGATTTTTATCACGAAAAAAATATGTTTCGCCTACAGTTATTTTTGCCATTAAGTCATCAAGCAGAGGTGTAGATTCTGGAGCTTCGGCTAATAATTTTACGTACTGCTCCGGTGATAGAGAGTATTTTATAAATGCTTCATCAAGAATTTTATTCAATTCATTTAATTGATGTGAATGAATCACTATTCCAAATCTATGTTGAATTAAATGAATAATTTTTTCTTGATAAGTTTTATTATCAATCACTGCATATATAGAATTTTCTTGTGAATATTGATCCATTTTATGTCCCCGTGATTGTTTTATTATTTATAGCTATATGGTCATCCAGTATTTTTGATGCATCTAACATCAATACCAGATCTTTATTGATGTGTATCACACCTAGAACAGGTGAATGTTTATCTAAAAAATTATGATTTGTTTGCAACAAGTCATGATCTATCAATTCTATACCCATTATTTTATCTACAACCATACCCGTTTCATATATGCCTTGTTGACACAATATGATGGGAGTATCTAATGAGTATATGTTTTTACGATTCAAATCAAGTCGTGATGCCAAATCTATCACAGGCACACTTTTTCCGCTGACGTTCATCACACCAACGACATAATTTTGACTTTTAGGAATTTTTTCTATAAACACTAAGGGTACGATTTTTTTAACGACATTTAAATTTAAACAAAGCTGTATTCCTTGCAGCATAAAATGCAAAATATATAAACTTTTATCCATCTCATGCCGTTCCATAATTTTCATCCTGTAAAAGCTTTGTTAATTCCTCTATATCCAACACATGACTTAAAAAATATCCCTGACCTTGTTTACAACCTAACTGAATTAATAAATCTAATTGATCTTGATTTTCTATACCTTCAGCAATGGCGTCAATCTGTAAGTTCTTACAAAAATCAATAATGGATTTAACAATCATTTTGCTTTGAGAATCCAGAAGAGAATCGTTTACAAATATTTTATCAATTTTTACTCCATCAATCGGTAAGTCTTTAAGATGAGAAAGTGACGAATAACCCGTGCCAAAATCATCAAGTACTATACCAACGCCTATTTCATGTATTTGATTGATAATATCTTCTGAAAGATCAGAATACGTCAAAACTGATGTTTCTGTTAATTCTAATTCGATGTGAGATGCTGGCATCTTTGTTTCGTTAAGTATTTTTTTAATAATTTCAGGAAAATCTTTTGTTAATAAATCTTTTGGTGAAATATTAATAGATAACTTGATGTGATCCAAATGTTGGCTAAGCAGATTAACGCCCTGTTTACAAACATTTTGTATAACCCACATTTCAATCGCGCCAATTAACCCTGATTCTTCTGCCATAGGTATAAACACTGCTGCTGGAATGATACCTAATTTAGCATGTTTCCAATGAATCAAAGCTTCAATACGTTGAATTTTATGTGTGACCAAATCATATATAGGTTGATATTTTAGATAAAATTCATTATTTTCTAACGCATGACTCAGACTGTTTTTTAAATCAACCTGCTCATTGTATTTTGTACTGAGTTCTTCAGTAAAAAATTGGTAATTGTTGCGGCCTACTTCTTTTGCGTGATACATGGCAATATCTGCATTTATCACTAATGTTTCAATGGATGTATCTTTAGATGGGAAATAAGCTATCCCTATGCTTGCTCCAACTTTTACTTGATCGTTTCCTAATTTATAAGGCTGATCAATGATACATATTAATTTTTGTGCGAGTTCTTTTACTATTTTTTGATTTTCAATGTCCTCTAAAATGATGGCAAATTCATCGCCGCCCAGGCGCGCTATAAAATCCTTACTGCGTAAACATGATTTCAACCTGCTTGCAACTTCTTTTAGTAAAAAATCTCCCATATGATGACCCAAGGTGTCATTGATTGTTTTAAAATTATCGAGATCTAAAAATAAAAGTGCGATAGTTTTTTCACTTTCACGTACTTCAGCTGTTTTTTCCTTGATCGTTGATTCAAATTGTAATCGGTTATTTAAGCCTGTTAGGGGATCGGTTGATGAAAGTAATTTTAATTTACTCGTCGTAATACAAAGTGTTTTACGCATATCAGCTATACGCTGCATGGCTTTGATTTTTGATGCGAGTGTTATTTCACTAAATGGTTTTGTTAAATAATCATCACCACCTGCATCAATACCTTTTGCAATATTTTCATCATCCACTGCGCCGCTTAAAAATATAATAGGAATCCACTTATCAACATCAATACTACGTATACGTTTTGCGCATTCAAATCCATCCATGCCTTCCATAATGACATCTAAAATAATTAAATCAGGATTTTTTGTTTTATATGCTTCGATGGCACTAAATCCATCACTGACAGAAATGACTGCGTGACCCATCGTTTTTAAAGATTCAGTAATGAGCGCAAGTGTGGTCTTCGAATCATCTGCAACGAGAATCTTCATGTATAAACCTCACGCATTCTGAGACTAGATTCATTCTTATATATATTATAAAGTAAAATTCAGTTAATAATTATTAAACCATGGTTATTAATTGAACATATTGTAATTTTAGGAATATAAAAGATGCTTATTAAAAAAATATTTATTCTTTCTACATTATTATGGGTTTCAAGCACCAGCTATGCCGATACGTGTCCTGACATAAAAGGACTGGATCCATACCATCCACCTATGGGCTGGACGTTAAACGTTCCGCCTATCATTGAGGGACAAAACTATTATTTTGGTGAAGCCATACATTCTTTAAATGGAAGTTTTTATTTCAACCGGGTTATTTGCAAATATCAGGCATGTGCTTCGGCTTTTTGCCCTGCATTTTCTTTGCTAAGTAATAATAAATATATCGATTATCCAACGATAAAATTTCCTCCCTGGGATGCTTCATCTCGGATCGCCTTTACTCTAACATGCAGACCCACTGACAATGATCCGGCAAATTGCATTTTTCAATAACTCATCACCACAACCTTAGTTCCTATCGTTGCGAAATTAAATCGTACCCATTCCGCATCACTCACACTGATGCGGACACAACCATGACTAAGATTGGCTTCTGCTATTTCATGTGAACCATGCAATCCCTGGTTTCCATTGAAAAACATGCAATATGGCATAGGTGCCCCGCCTCTGCCTACAGGATATCTTTTGGAATAGCATGAACGACTACCTAAAGTATAAATTCGAAACGTTCCGGAACGCGTTCGACAAGCTCGATGAATATCTGGACACCATGATGAACCTGCTGTCGCAAGACCTGCACGCAGTAATTTTCCATCAGAAGCATAAGCACCCCAAACATGTTTTCTTGGATTAATAATAATAACTTTTTCTCCATACTGGCTTGTGGGTGATAATCGGGAAGCATAAGGAGTGAAAGCAGAATGCGTTTTTTTGTGATGATGTGTAGTCCTGGTTCTGGTATAAGTTCGAGTGCTTACATCATTATCCGGACTATAGGTTTGAGTATTGTATGCTAATTGTTCTGTATAATGTCTCTCTTGATATGGATCATCATCAAAATCAGCCGATGCAAAAGCAAAAACATGCGATGTTGATATCAAGCTTATAGTACTAACATAAAAAATAAACAGAATGATGTTACGCATAACAACCACCCCTCGTTTTTTTATTGCTTATATGACTATTCTAAACCAATTTTAATTTTCATAGTGTACTCATATTAAACAACGTAAATATATGTGGATTGTTTTAGATCACAAATGATGGGCTTGGCATTAAAAAATGACAAAAAAACTCACACGAATATATAAAATGATTTTTTAGTTTTCTTTAATATTTCCTTAAGCTTATATCTGTCATAATCAAATAAATTTTTTTGAATGACTAACAAGGAGATCAGTTCTAATGTCAAACCCTCGCAATTCCTATCAAGATGATAATAGCGCATTACTTAATGAACTAGACAAATATAAAAAAAGCCTCGCCATAGCACTCAAACGTCAAGCGGATCTGGAAAAAAGAATAAAAATTGAAACATCGAATCTAAGCATAGAAAGAAAAAAGCATAATGAAGATAATGATAAATTCAGCGCTATGCTTAACCAATTAGCCGAAGAAAAAAGCAATCTTTTGCAACATATAGAGCAGCGAAATATTCAGATTGAGAAATTCACTGCACATGGCGAAAAACTTGAATTAGAGTTAATTAAAGCCAATGAACAAATCAAAAACCTTACTGAAGCTCTTCAACAACGTCAACAAATCACATCATCACCAACACTTGAAAGCAAACCTGCTGCAATAGAACCTGTAACTGAAGTAGCAGCACCAAAAACAGTAGAATCAACTACAGCTACAGCCGCATCTTCCTCCTATAGCATGTTTAGTCCCTGGAGAATACTAGGATACACGGATGAAAAACCAATACCTACGCAAGAAAATCCAGCACATAAATCCCTATCCGATTTAACAAAAGCGAGCATTGAAAGAGAAAAGAGTGCTTTGTTAAGCGTGCATAAATAGTTTTAAAACCGAGCCCCGCAATCAAGTGCGGGGCTTGCCCCGCAACAAGTGCGGGGCTTGGTTTAAAACAGCTTTTAATTCTCTACGATAAACGAAGGATTAACCAAAGAAACTTTATTATAACGCAATTCTTGATCAAGATTAGTCAATTTAACTTGTTTGCCCACCTCACTCACTAAAATATGACCTGCAGCCGTATCCCACTCCATAGTAGGTGCAAAACGCGGGTATATATCTGCAGCACCTTCTGCAATCAAACCAAATTTTAAAGCACTACCCGAGGCAATGACACTCACTTGCTTGCCATTTTCATTGAGTTTTTGCAAATACATTTCTGTTTGTTCACAATGATGCGAACGAGACACGACAGCTCGAAAAATCCCATCCAAAGGCTGATGTGTAGCAAGCTTAATATGCTCATTATTTAAAATTTTATAAGCACCTTTACCTTCTTCTGCATAATAAATCAACCCAAACGCTGGAGCATTCACGACACCCAATATAGGTTTATCATTCTTAATGAGTGCTATATTAATAGTAAATTCACCATTTCGCTGAATAAATTCTTTTGTACCATCTAAAGGGTCAACGAGAAAAAAATAATCCCAATTTTTTCTTTCTTCATAATCAAACTGCTTGATGGATTCTTCCGATACAACGGGAATAGAAGGATAAAGCTTCTCAAGGGAACTACAAATATAAGTATTAGACTCAACATCTGCCTTAGTTAATACAGAGTGATCCATTTTTTTCATGATTTCTAATGATTGTTGTTCATAAATCATCATGATTAACCTGGCAGCCTGGTTAGAAATTTTAAGAATTTCATTAATATCCACATGGACCATACATAAAACACCTAAATGATTACTTGATTATACGCCTTGCATTAGCTAAGTGTTAATGTATACTTTTTGCGTAAAGTTTAACAGTAAAATCGATCAAGGAGATAGCATTATGCTTTTCAAATGGATAGTCACCCCCCGACAGCGCTGCGACCTTGAAATGTTATTGAATGAAGCATTTGCACCATTAACCGGATTTTTGACACAAGATGATTATCAGAGTGTTTTATCCTGCATGCGCCTCCAAAATGATAGCCCATGGCCTATTCCTATCACCTTAGATGTAAATGATCATTTTGCGGAAAATATCAGTCAAGGAGATACGATTGAGCTTTTTGATTTTGACAATACGCTTTTAGCGCGCATGTGTGTGAGCGACAAATGGCGGCCGGATAAACATACTGAAGCTTTGAAAGTATTTAATACAGTTGATCTTAAGCACCCTGGCGTTCATTATCTATTAAATACGGCAGGTACATGGTATGTAGGCGGCACTGTAGAAAAAGTGCAAATACCCAAGCATTTCGATTTTATCAACTATAGACACACGCCTGAATCACTGAAAAGATTATTTTTGTCGCTTGGCTGGGAAAACATTGTCGCATTTCAAACACGTAATCCCATTCATAAAGCCCATATGGAATTGACGCTCCGAGCAGCTCAGGAAATACATGGCAATATACTTATTCACCCTGTCGTTGGCATGACCAAACCAGGAGATGTTGATTATTTAACACGTGTACACTGTTATCAGAAAATACTGCATCATTATCCTGCAAATAAATCATTGCTAAGTTTGCTGCCATTAGCCATGCGAATGGCCGGGCCAAAAGAAGCGCTATGGCATGCTCTTATACGAAAAAACTATGGTTGCACTCATTTTATCATTGGTCGTGATCATGCAGGTCCAGGCAATGATTCGAATGGAAAATCTTTTTATGATCCCTATGCTGCACAAAAACTTGTGGCTCAATATCAAGATGAAATTGGAATAACCATGATGCCATTTCAAGAAATGGTTTATGTAAAAGAGCGTCATATATACTGCACTCAACATGAATTAAGACCTCACGAAACCACACTCACCATTTCTGGCACTGAATTTAGAGAGGCTCTGCTTAATGAGCAAACCATTCCTTCATGGTTTTCTTTTCCTGAAATTATAGAAGAATTACGCCAATCGTATCTTCCAAAACATAAAAAAGGCTTTACTATTTTCTTTACTGGCCTCTCTGGTGCTGGAAAAACTGTTTTATCTCAAGCATTGTTTGCAAAGCTCCGAGGTTACGGCATAAAAAATGTATCCGTACTCGATAGCGATGCTACGCGTAGAATATTAGGCCAGGAACTTGGTTTTTCAAAAGCAGATAGAAATCTGAATATCAAACGACTTGGTTTTGTAGCCTCAGAAATCACTAAAGTTGGAGGCATCGCCATTTGTGCTGCCATTGCTCCTTATGCTGAAGCCAGGGAGGAAAATCGACAGTTAATATCACAATACGGTGGTTACATTGAAGTTTATCTTGAAACATCATTCACCGAATGCGCGAGAAGAGACACAAAAGGATTATATGCACAAGCACTTAGAGGCGAATTAAAAAGTTTTACAGGCTATAACGACCCGTACGAATCCCCTCTTTATCCAGAAATTCGCATCGACACTGCAGCATTATCAGTCGAAGAATCTATACATACCATCATTGAATTTTTACAGCGTGAGGCTTACATCAAAATAGTCAGAGAAAACAACAAAACTGAAGTCGAGGAAGCAACCTTATGAACCCTGCAACAAAAAATGTCTATATGGTTTTAGGTTTTGCACGCAGCGGCACAAGTGTCATCACGCGCGGACTCAAAGCACTAGGCATAAATCTTGGAGATAAGATTAAAGTACATGCTAAAAATAATCACTGGAATCCAACAGGTTTTTTTGAAGATGAAGAAGTGATATATAACATCAATGCAAAAGTGTACGAAAAATTAGGTCATCCCATACGTGGCATACCTATTATTGATAAGGATGCATTTAACCATCCTGATTTATCTAGCTTAAAAACATATGCCATTAACATGCTTTCAGAACGTTTCTCGAAAACAAATTATTGGGGATTTAAAAATCCTAGCAGTGCAAAAATTATACCTTTTTGGCGGTCTTTATTTGAAGCAGAAAAAATACAAGATCATTACATTATCACTCTCAGAAATCCTTTATCTTCAGCAAGCTCGTTTGCGAACCTCACTCATGTCGATCTTGAAACAGGATTATTATTGTGGCTTACTCACACCATTCCCACTGTTGATGAAACCATGGGAAAAGTGAGAATGGTCGTGAGCTATGACCTCATGATGCAAGACCCCAAGAAACAA
>JABDBK010000024.1 GCA_013288655.1 Gammaproteobacteria bacterium
CCATTGTTTTAATGCTTGCGGAGAAATTGCAGCGGTACGTTTAGTTTCTGGATGTATGTGTTCTTGTCTGAAAGTGATGATTTCTTGTTTAATTTTCACTTTAAGACGTTTAAGGGGGACATTGTCAGAATAGCTTTCGCGGAATGTCATATCGCTAAATGGAGTGAGCTCTTTGAGATAATTTTTGAAGGCAGAAATAGCCTCTATATGGCCGGCCAGATTTAGGTTGATTCCTTCCTGACTAATTAATATGGTTCCACGTAGCTCACATGCAAGACATTGTTCCAGCAGTCTTTCGCGAAGTGCTTCTAGTTTTGTTAAGTTGATAAATTTATAACCCGCTATATGTAGCATTTGCATAGAGTGTGTGAGTAAGAGTATAAAAATGACTGCCAACTTTACTTGAGAAAGGACAAAACTTCAAGCGGCGCAGAACTTTGACCCTGCTTAGGTTTTTCGGTAAGCTACGCATCCTATGAGAAAAGGAGTTAGAGATGGATTGTTTGTTTTGTAAAATAGTCAATAATGAAGTGCCAGCAAAGATTGTCTATCGTGATGATCTTGTGCTCGCTTTTGAGGATATCAACCCCCAGGCGCCTCATCATATTTTAATTATTCCACAAAAACATATTAGTACAATCAATGAATTAACATCGGAAGATAATGAGCTTATAGGTCATATGGTCCAAACGGCCAAATTATTGGCAAAAGAATTAAATGTTGCTGATGAGGGTTATCGATTAGTCATGAATTGCAACGCTTCCGCAGGCCAAACCGTATTTCACGTCCATATTCATCTTATGGGCGGGCGTCGTTTTACTTGGCCTCCGGGATAATGAGGTACTGAGTGGAAAAATATTATAAAAGCATTATTGAGGCAGTGGGTGAAGATATTCATAGAGATGGTTTAAAGGACACTCCTAAGCGAGCTGCTAAAGCCATGGATTTTTTGACGCATGGCTATCGAGTTTCTGTTGAAACCATAGTCAATGGTGCTTTGTTTGAATCTGACAATGATGAAATGATCATTATAAAAGATATCGAACTTTATTCGCTATGCGAGCATCATTTGTTGCCATTTATTGGAAAATGCCATGTTGCCTATCTACCAGGCGGGAAAATTATAGGTTTATCAAAAATTGCCCGCTTAGTTGATATGTTTGCAAGACGTCTACAAGTTCAAGAAAAATTGACAAAACAAATCGCCGAAACGGTTTTGCAAGTCACAGGTGCAAAAGGTGTGGGTGTAGTCATTGAAGCGAAACACTTATGCATGATGATGCGGGGCGTTGAAAAGCAAAATTCAGTTATGACAACTTCAGTGATGTTAGGCGGCTTCAGATCGGATACACGCACAAGATCGGAATTCTTGAGTTTAATCAAACCCTAATAAAGATCCCATTGTTAAGTTTATCTTAAGAAATTATCTATAGAATGCACGCCTATGCTCATCATTTGGGTAAAATATATAATTATGAAAAATAAAGAAATACATGTTATGAGAAAAAAGCATGCTAATAATTTTATCGGTATTATTTGCCTGGTTGCAATAGTTTATGTGACTTTTGAAGTTTTATTGCAAGATGACATTTTGCCTTTTTCTATTTGCTCCGTACAAACCTCTATGAATCATTGGATTAAAGATTGGCATATTGTTGCCGTGGGTTTATTGCCTATTTATGTGGCATTGGTTTTCTTCGGTGCTGTATTTTGCGGGCTTTTTTTTGGATCTGCTGCACAACGTTGGATATCAAGGTTCTTGCAACAAAAATGAGCCGAAAATCCTATAATTTTGTAAGATGTTTGCCATTAAATACATAAGAAAACATCCATTCATCTAGTTCTTCATTTAATTTATTGAATGTAATAAATAAGTTTTTTTTCTGTATGATTATTTATATTGAGATGGTCTCTTTTCATAACGCTATCTTCATTGTATCGTGATCTTTTTTTGCTATGATGAAAAACATCAAGGATGATATAAGGACCGGCGTTAGGGACCGATGCTTAGGTTTTTAGGATAGTTTGCCATGGAAAGGTAAACAGGGCTGGATGCCCAGGGTAGGAAAAAGATAGGGGCTGTCGAAAGATGGCCCCTATTTCTTTATATGACCTATTAAACTTCCCATTTTTACAGCAGCTTCTTCTTTGAGTTCTTCAATCCATTTCGTACTATTTTTGGGAAATAGTAATATCACGGTCGAACCCATTCTGAAATGTCCTAATTCAGCACCTTTTTCCAGGTTAATGTCTTTTTCAAATGTTGTTTGTAGAAGATTTCTGGAATAAAAATTAGATGACCAAACCGTTTCTATACCACTGACTAACATGGCACCTACTAAAATAACCGCCATGGGCCCAGTTTCTGTGTCAAACATGCAAACTAAGCGTTCATTACGTGAAAATAATCGAGGAACGGTTTTAGTGGTGTTTTGATTCACAGAAAATAACTTCCCAGGAATATAAATTGTTTCAGTTAAGCTGCCTTTTAATGGCATGTGTACGCGATGATAATCCTTGGGTGCAAGATATAAAGTTGCAAATTCACCATCATGAAAATGTTTGGCCAGCTCAGTTCTCCCGCCTAAAAGTTCGTTTAAATTAAATAAGCGGCCTTTTGCTTGAAATAGAGAATGTTGGTGGATTTTTCCTGCCTGACTCACAGAACCATCCACAGGGCTTGCGATTTGCTCCGGGCCTTCTGCAATGGGTCGGTAGAAGGGGTCAAGTTGTCGCGTGAAAAAACTGTTAAAGTTGGGATATTTTTCGGCTTCTTTTAATTTAGCAATACTAAGGTCAACTTGATAGCGTCTGATGAAGTCATTAATCAATTTGGTTTTGAGCCAGTACCAGCGATTGTTTGCTATCCAGCCAGCTAAGCGCGATAGGCCATGTTGTGGGACTAAATATTGAAGTACGATATTAAGTTTCGTCTTGAATTGCATATTTTATGAACATTCCTAATAGAAAAGCGTTTATTATAGCAATTTTTCCCTCATTTTTATACTTTTACACGCAAGGTAAGATAAGGGCCTCTTAAATCAAAATTAGTAACATCAGTGCTAAAATAAGGTTCTATGGTGGTTCCACTACCTCTATCCATCTGTTCAATAACATCGATATATTGGCTTACTTGATAGCCTAGTTCACCTATTAATTGTGTACCATTGTTAAATTGATATTGATAATTCATGCCAAATTTAGCATCAAATGCCGGCGCTACGATCTGTTGAGTTCCCCAGTTGAGAGCATTTGTGATAACCTCCGGTGTTCCCACCGTGTTTTCATGTATGATTTGATTTGCGTTGAAACTCAGTTGGCTAGCTAATAATGCTATATCGAAACTACCTGCCAACCCAAGGCCTTTGCCTAAATCGAAATCGGCCCTTGTGCCTATCATAGGGCCTAATCCATTGAAACTGGAGTTGATATTACCATTGAATGCGCCGCCAGACGGTTCGCTAGAGCTTGTGTTCCAGTTAGCGATGTATACGGCTTGCATATCGCTATCAATACGTGCATAACGCAATCCGGTAAATACTCGAATTTGCAATCGTTGGTATATATTGAGGTATTGTCCAAATGTTAAATCGAGAGCATCCAATTTATAGTTGATGGTGGCGGTGGCTTTTGCATAGTCGCTATTTGAAAGCAACACTTCATTGCTTGTTGGGAAAAAAACAACGTTAGTACTCATCCCAGCTTGCCCAATGACCTTGAGTTGATTGCTATAGTTACTGTGAAAAGCCATCCAATCCAAACGTACATCATGAGCAGTATTTGGAAAAACATAACCCAGATCCAGGATAAAGCCCCAATTCTCATCGGGAGTGATGTCGTAAGTTGAATCATAGTCATGCATGGATACATCGGAGCCAGTCGGAGTTTTGTTAACGCTTACGTACGTGAGGTTGCTGCTGGATGGAGTCATGAAGAGCGCGCTTATACTGATATCAAAACCGCCTTTTAATTGGGGAATAGTGACGGGTGACCGAAGTGGTGCTTCGCCTTTGTAGCCATTAGCGAATGCGTTTGCTCCGAACATCAAGCAAGCCATAGTAATCATATATCGAGTATAAATTTTCACAAAAAAATCTCCATGTGAGCGTTCCCATTATGAATAAGCGTTAAGATATTTACGATATAACGCGATGAGTAAAGAAATGATAGCGAGCAAAACAAATACTGAAACAATAGTGTGACCAAAGCTAATCCAAAATGGTTGTTGTAAAACCAACCCTAGGATACCTAAGATGATTTGAGTAAGCATAAATAGCAATATCAACATACCGATTTCACCTAAAGCTCGATTATATATAAACACTATACTAAATATAGATAAATATGCCGTCGTCACTATCGTACCTATTCGATATAATATATGCAGGGTTATTAAACCGTTATGACTCGTGATCCAGGCACCTAGCAGCATTTGTGAACAAAGTAGCAAAAGACCCAGCCATGCCCATAGTCTGTATTTTTTGTCCTTTTCTCTAATAAGAACAGCATCACGGGGGCCAGTGATGGCACTGACCCACCAAAATAAACTCAGCATACACAACTTTATTAACGTTTGTGCGAAGGCACTAGACCACTGATTTGTAAAATGTTGACTGATCGCAAGTAAGAGCAATCCCAGGCAGATAACAAAAGGTTTATAACCTAGCTCTCGATGTAGGTATATAGCCGCAGCGGTAAGAAATAAAATAAGTATGCTTATGCTATGTACGAAATAAGTTTGGAATAATTCCGCAGCAATGAGCTGTGTATAACTTCCTAATAATATCCCAGATAAGACGATAAGGCTTGATAATAGCGCAAGTCGTGAAAACCAGTGATTATGTGCGGATATAAACATATGTCTCGTCACGATAAAACTCCTTTGATGGCCTATCTTTTCTTATGAGTCAAATCCTATGTTATAATTGCTATATAAAAAGTAAGGATAAAAATTCTAAGAGGGATTTCTATGATAGTCAAAGTTATTATAGTTATTTTGTTATTATTTATTGTTTACAGCCTTGGAAGTGCCTTGTATTTTCTTCTTAACGAAAAAAATAGGGACTCTGCTCGTGTTGTAAAGTCACTTACCTGGCGTATTGGCTTATCATTGATTTTGTTTTGTTTATTATTTTTTAGTTATTGGATGGGTTGGATAGTGCCGCATCGACTTTAGGGAGGAAGCATCGTATGGGATTTCGAGGTATGGGTATTGGCTCGCTAGTATTGATTTTTTTGATTATTCTAGTTTTATTCGGTACAAAACGTTTGCGCGACATAGGTAGTGATATAGGTGCTGCTATTAAAGGATTTAGAAAAGGCCTTCAAGAAGATATGAATGATAAACCCATTCAAAAGATGGATGAATAGTTTATGAGTTTCATGGAATTATTGTTGATCATACTTGTGGCATTAGTCGTGATTAAACCCGAACGTTTACCAGAGGCGGCTAAAAATCTAGGTATATGGTTTAAGTGGTTTCGTCATACCTCTGCTAAACTTAAAAATGAGTTAAGCGAGCAAATCATGACTAAAAATGATAAACCATAATGAATATGAAAATTTTCTGTTATTTGCTTGAATTTAGAAAACGGCTAATACGTTGTCTGTTAGTTTTTTTCAGTGTTTTTTTTGGTTTATTATATGTTGCAAATGATGTTTTTACTTATCTAGCAAAGCCTTTGTTATATTATTTGCCCGCAGGGCATGGTTTGATTGCGACTCATATATTATCGCCCATTTTCGTGCCATTGGAGTTAACGTTTTATCTAGCATTGTTTTGTACAGTTCCTGTGGTGTTTTATCAATGTTGGAATTTTGTGACTCCCGCATTATATGCCCATGAAAAGCGATTGATTTGGCCATTACTTTTTATTTCAATAAGCTTATTTTATGTAGGCGTGTTTTTTGCCTATTTTATTATTTTTCCTTTGTTGTTCGGTTTTTTAACGCAATCAGTACCTGTAGGTGTGCAGATTGCTCCTGATATCGCACAATATTTGCTGTTTTCACTCAAGTTTCTTTTTATTTTTGGTATGATTTTTGAAGTTCCTGTGATTACCATTGTATTGATTAAGTCGGGGGTGGTGTCGCGTGAACGACTGACGGAACTGCGGCCTTATATCATTGTTGCGGCTTTTATTATTGGCATGTTGCTTACTCCGCCCGATGTCGTATCACAAATCATCGTTGCTATTCCATTGTGGCTGCTGTTCGAGCTTGGGATTTTGTTGTCGCCGTTGTTTGTGCGAAAATACGGTGAGTCAGTAAAAAAACAGGAAGTCACATGACAATCAAGGAAAAAGAACCAGAGATAGATCTTGCCAGGCGTTGTTTTTTAAGACGTGCAACGAGCGCAGTAGGTGGTATAGGCTTGGCAGCGACAGCTGTGCCTTTTGTGGAGTATTGGCTTCCAAGTATTGATACAGAAGCGAAAGCAGCTCCCGTGACGGTAGATATGAGTGCCTTACAACCTAAACAACAACTTACTGTAGCTTGGCGTGGTCAACCCGTGTGGATTATACGCCGTACTCAAGAAATGATAGACGACTTACCTAAATTGAATGGAGAGTTGCGAGATCCTGATTCGTTGGAAGATCAACAACCGGATTATGCAAAAAACATTTATCGTTCTATTAAACCGGATTATTTCATTGCCATTGGCGTGTGCACGCATTTGGGTTGTATTCCTACTTATAGACCTGATGTGGGTAGTATTTCTCCCGATTGGCTAGGTGGATTTTATTGTCCTTGTCATGGATCGCGTTATGATTTAGCCGGTAGAGTTTACAAAGGCGTACCTGCGCCGCTTAATTTAAAAATTCCGCGCTATAGCTATCTTAGTGATCATGAAATTATGATAGGTAAAGATCAGAGTGGTGCTGAAGATGGTTAATAGCCGATTATTGGGTTGGATAAATGCGCGTTTTCCATGGCGAGAATTTGCAAAACGTCATCTTACGCATTATGAAGCGCCAAAAAATTTTAACTTTTGGTACTATTTTGGTTCATTTTCCTTATTAGTATTGCTTAATCAAATAGTGACAGGTATTTGGTTAACCATGGAATATACCCCTACGGCTGATGCCGCATTTTCTTCGATACAGCATATTATGCGTGATGTGCATTATGGTTGGTTAATACGTTTTATGCATACGACAGGCGCTTCAGCATTTTTTGTTGTCGTGTATTTGCATATGTATCGAGCATTGATCTATGGTTCCTATAAAGCACCACGTGAATTGTTATGGCTCATAGGTATGTTGATTTATATAACTTTGCTGCTTGAAGCGTTTACAGGGTATGTATTGCCTTGGGGACAAATGTCTTTTTGGGGTGCTAATGTTATCACTTCATTTGCGAGCGCTATTCCATGGGTCGGGAAATATATAGTCGTATGGTTGCGTGGAGATTTTAATGTGTCAGGTGTGACCCTGCATCGATTTTTTTCTTTGCATGTGACGGCAGTTCCCCTGGTTTTATTAGGTTTGGTATTTATACATTTAGTTGCGCTTCATTATGTCGGTTCAAATAATCCGGATGGCGTGGATGTTAAACATCAAAAAAATCAAACGATAGCTTTTCATCCTTATTACACCTTAAAAGATTTAGCTGGTGCGGTTGTATTTCTTGTGGTATTTGCGAGTGTTCTGTTTTTCGCTCCAAAAATGGGAGGATTTTTTCTAGAGCCGGATAATTTTACCCCCGCCAATCCTATGAAAACACCGGAACATATTGCTCCTGTGTGGTATATGACACCTTTTTATGCCATTTTACGAGCGGTTCCTGATAAATTCTTTGGCTTATTAACAATGGCGTCTGCCATTGCATTGATGTTTGTATTACCCTGGCTAGACAAAAGTTCAGTGCGTTCTATTCGTTACAAAGGGATGTATTCTAAAATTGCCATTGCTGTCTTTGTAATATGTTTTATAGGTTTGGGTTATTTGGGAGTGCAGCCGGTGTCACCGTTACGTTCTTTCTTGGCTCAGGTTTATAGTATAGGTTATTTTGCGTTTTTTTTATTGATGCCATTCTATAGCCGTTATGAAAAAACGCAAATTCTTCCGGAGCACTTGACTGAATGATGAAAGCTATTTTGCTAGGCATAGCCATCCTATTATCTGGAAATATTTTTGCGGAAGAGCAAGCCATTGCACTTGCCAAGGCTAATGTCGATCTCAGTGATAAAAAGTCAATTAAACGCGGCGCAAAACTTTTTGGTACGGTATGTATAGCTTGTCATACCTTGGTTTATATGCAGTATGATCCCATTGCTAAAGAAGCAGGTATTACTTTAGAACGCATGCCTCTTCAAGTAAAAAAATGGCCTTTGGATGTCAAACCTCCTGATTTGTCCCTGGAGACAGATGTAAGGGGCGCGGATTGGGTTTATACCTATCTGCATAGCTTTTATATAGATAAATCTAGACCCACAGGCGCAAATAATCTTTTACTTCCCAATTCCGCTATGTCTTATATTCTGGCTTCTTACCAGGGTGTGCAAATGCCGGCGCCTGATCTTAAAGCTTCCAGAGGGATTTATGATCATGCATTACAATGGTATGATGTGCTAGAGTTGCAATCTCAGGGATCGATGACACCAGCCCAGTATGATGGCATGGTGGGGGATGTAGTGAATTTTTTAGCATACTCTGCTGAACCCTATCACGAAAAACAAAAACATCTAGGAGTATGGGTTTTAGGGTTTTTATTTGTATTATTTATTTTTACCTATTTGTTAAAAAAAGAATATTGGCGTGATATAAGAAAGGATAGATAACATTTGTTTTGGCCATTAAAACTCATCCGTGATTACCGGGTTAAAAAATCACTGTCGAATGCTTACCATGCTCTCGCCATGTTGCATCAGGCATTTTTTGAAAGTTATCTAACGCAAGAAAGCTTGATCAAACAATCGAAGAAGCTTTATCAACAACAGGTAAAGTTTATTAAAGCTTTGCGTGCTGCTCGTTCTATGATAAAAAATGATTCGCTGGTTAACATAGAAAAATTACATGAAGTGATTTGTTCGCTGCATTTATTAAGATTTCGTTTTAACGAATTTGCATTATTTGAGGTTTGTTTTCAAGAAATGCAAGATCTTCAAAAAACATCAACCATCTTACTCCGTAAGATGGCGAGAAAGATATTTGATGTTAGTCAGCATCTTGAGACAAATGAATTTTTAAATGCTATTCGGGCGTTTGAAAATCTTTATAGCAATACATTGCAAGTCGTTGCGCGTGATCCGAGAGTATTTCAATTTTTTATTCAGGATTTATATGCTTTGCATAATTTGATAATGAGTGATGCATGAAAATTTTATTGGATCCAAAAATAAGACATGTTATTCGTATGGTTATAGCGATGATGCTGACGTATGTCTTTTACCATTTGATCTATCATAAAGCTTTAGGCTTAATGTTATTTTCAACCATTTTTGTCATGTTGACATCTACAGGCAGTGCATTTTTTCAGGGTTTGTTAAGATTTGTTTTGTGGGTTGTGTTGATTGCAATGGCGCATATGTTTTTTCCGTATATCATAGATTGGAATGCCATATTTTTAGGTTCTTTTGTTGGAATTTTAACGAATACGCTTATCTTTCCCGATAGAATTGATCTAGCTTTTAAAAAAGCTGTGGTTCCTTTACTAAAAGCATCGCGTGATTATTTTTCTGCTATTATTTCTTACTTAAAAGACAAGCATCAAGATCACATGGACCAAGCTAAAATACATCTTCAGAATAAGTTATTATTGTTACCTGTTTGGATTTATCAGCCAGGATTTGATCTTGCCTTACAAAAAGGTTATCGCTATTACTTTATGCAGCTCAATCATTTGGCAGAAATCTTATTTGCTATGCATTATTTAGTACGTTTTAACTATGATAGGGAATGGATAGCAAGTATGGAAAATTCGCTTTTGCAATGTGAGCAAGGCGTGACTGAGTTTGTGGCGGCCATTATAACGCTTCTGGATTTAGAAAAACTCAAAGAAGGTGTCGTTGATTTTGACGCTAATATTCGTGATATTGAGCATCTCTTTAATAAAATCATCGCTGTGCCACTAGAGCTCCTGGAAACATATAGCAATGCCAAGTATCTTGCAGAATTTATTCATAACTTGAGTGAGTTGCGTGTTGTATTGATACAATTAGCTAAAGCATTGCGTTAGGCTGGAGAATACAGAATGATGATAGCCCATGTTAAAAATTTTTTACTCGATGGAGCTATTAAAAATAGTGTTTTTGATTTTATCGTTAAAATTATTCGATCAGTCCCCGTTTTTATTTTACTGTGTCTGGCTATTTCCATCGCGGAATTATTTCTCAAGCGCGTTTTTTTAGATATTTCTGGAAAAACATTTGATAAATACAATATGGCACATTTGTTGTTTTTTGATACCTATACTTTTTTATGTTTATTAGCACTGCCGTTGTTGCTTAATAAATGGTTTTTTAAAGTAACATTAAAAGATTTAGGATTGAGATTTCCAATAAGTATAAAAGCAGCCATGTTTTATAGTGGTTTTTTGTTGTGGGCAACATTACCTATTTTTTATTATCTTTTCATGAACGATGCACAAATGAAAATGGCTTATACTATTTCTAAATCATCAGGTATCGTGTATTTAATTTTTCTGCAGTTTTTTATATTGCCGATTTATTATTTTTGCGAAGAATTTTTTTTCCGCGGATTTTATTTCATGTATTTATGGAAAAAAATCGGTTGGCATAGTTATTGGATCACTGAAATCACATTTATGTTTGCGCATTTGGGCAAACCCATGATAGAGATTTGGGTTTCGTTTCCGGTCGGAATTTTGCTAAATATTTTGACGCTTAGGACAAAATCTATTTATCCTGCGGTGGTTGTGCATACGACTATTGGGGTGTCGGTTAATGCGCTTGGGTATTTGACTTGACCTTTCTTCTGCGTAAAATATACCTGTATATTTTCACAGTAAGTGTTATAATATACCTGTATTTTTACCATCTTGTGTCATAAGGTGCAAAGCTCCAGTGCAAATGGGATTCCTCTCGGGGCCGAAGTGAATTCTAAATTATTTAAAATTATTTTGATCGATGTCGGTTTAGTTTCAACGATGCTGGGTTTAAAACTGCATCAATTTAAAAGTATTGATGATATCTTAGTAATCAACAAAGGTGCTCTCGCGGAACAAGTCGTAGGCCAATTATTACGTTTATCATCTCCTTTTTATGTTGAGCCAACGTTATATTACTGGAGCCGTGAATTAGCCAGCTCAAGTGCTGAAATTGATTATTTGATTCAAGAAAATCAACAATTAATTCCCATTGAAGTGAAAGCAGGCGTAGAGGGAAAATTAAGATCATTACATCAATTCATGAGTGAAAAACCATGGAAACGTGCCGTTCGTTTTTATGCAGGGTCCATTCAACGCGATCACATTCAATCAAAAACAACGACCGGGGTCCTAAATGATTATGAATTAATTTCATTACCATTTTATTTGTTGGGCCAGATTGATAGGCTCATTTAATTTGATGGCCGATAATAAAATACTATTATTGCGACTATCCTGCGGTGGTTGTGCATACGACTATTGGGATAACGGTTAATGGGTTGGGGTATTTGGCTTAAATTTTTCCAAGCTAAGTTGAAGGAGAAATGATGTATCCCATTAGTTGTCTTCATTAAATCATAGAAAGACCCACCCCGAAAATGGTTCGGCCCTGATTTTATTGTAGGTCTCGCTATATCGCCGAAACATTATGCGGGGCCCATTCTTACTTAGATTCAAGCTATTAGTTATTCTCAACATGCTGATCTTCGCTCATAATTTTTTATACTTGTGATATCTTTAAGAATAAGAAATATAGATGAGTTTGAGGTTAAGTAATAATAGGCCCCATACAATGTTTCGGCGATATAGCGAGACCTACAATAAAATCAGGGCCGAAACATTTAATGGGGTGGGTCTTTCAATGTATAAAGAGATAACTCAAGGCAGTAGTACTGCGGTTAAGCTTTTATTTTCTCCCGCCCAATCTTCAGCGCTTTCGCAATTTCTGCAACATGTTTACCTTGATAACGTGCAATAGCAAGCTCGTTTTCACTCGGGGTTCTTTTTCCATCAGCACCGGCGAGGGTACTTGCTCCATAAGGTGAACCGCCGGTGATTTCATTCATATTAGTCAGCTTGGTTTCCGAGTAAGGCACACCTACTACAATCATGCCAAGATGGAATAGCGTCGTATGAAAACTCGTAATAGTTGTTTCTTGTCCGCCGTGTTGCGTGCCAGTACTTGTGAAAACACTGCCTACTTTGCCCACTAAAGCATTAGCAACCCATAAACTGCCTGTTTGATCTAAAAAGTTACGCATTTGCGCGCACATATTACCAAAACGTGTCGGTGTTCCAAAAATAATGGCATCAGCTTTGGTTAAGTGTTCAGGTTTTGCGAAAGGTATGTTCTCAAAAGTTTTTTGCGCAGCGAGTGCCCCACTTTTCTCTAGAATATTTTCTGGTACAAGTTCAGTGACGCGTAATATTTCAACCTCAACGCCTTCGACGGAGCTCGCACCTTCGGCAATCGCTTTTGTCATTTGATAAATATGACCAAACATGCTGTAAAAAACAATTTGTACTTTAACATTCATGAGTCCATTCCTTTTTTCAGTTTACGTGATGTTTATATCAGGCAAATTGCCAACAGTTACAATTTTCATGGCGTTAGTTCTTCCATGTATACCAATTAAATCACCTTTCGTAATAATAACCAAATCACCATTGTTAATAATACCCCGCTTTTGTAGTTCGTTGACAGCAGAGTGATTGATGATGCGTCTATCAAGATCGGTTACATCAAACGGTATAGGATAGACACCGCAATAAAGGGCCATACGTCTTTGCGTTGTGCCATGCCTGCTTAAACCATAAATAGGTATACCTGATCGAATCCGTGACATCCATAAGGGTGTAGTTCCAGACTCTGTAAGCGCAATGATGGCTTTAATATCAAGATGATTGGCGGTATACATAGTTGCCATGGCGATAGCTTCATCGACATATTTAAAGTGAACTTCATTTCTATGTCCGGATATTCTTCTAATAGCATTTTTTTCCGCGCTTAAACAAATTCTATCCATGGCGGCGACCGCTTTATCCGGATATTTTCCCACAGCAGTTTCCTGAGAAAGCATGACAGCATCGGTTCCATCTAACACAGCATTAGCCACATCGGAGACTTCGGCGCGCGTTGGGATAGCATTATAAGTCATAGTTTCTAGCATTTGAGTCGCAGTAATGACTGGTTTATTGAGCATTCTCGCCATGCGTATCATATGTTTTTGGGCGCCAGGAATTTCAGCATCGCCTAATTCAACACCTAAGTCACCGCGTGCAACCATAATGCCATCGGCAGCTTTAATAATTTCTTCAATGTTAAGCACTGCTTCAGCGCGTTCAATTTTTGCAATAATGCCAGCATTTCCACCTGCTGCATGGAGTAAACTACGTGCTTCGAGAACATCGGATGCATTTCTCGGAAAAGAAATAGCAAGATAATCAGCTTCCAGACGTACCGCATGTTTGATATCAGCTTTATCTTTATCGGTAAGAGCTTCTGCTGAAAGACCGCCACCTAGACGATTAATACCTTTGTTGTTAGATAATTCGCCGCCTACCATGACCTTACAAATAATGCGATGTGTGTCTATACGTTCAACGTTGAATACGATTCGTCCATCATCGAGCAGCAGAGTATCGCCTGCAGAAACATCATGGGGTAAATTTTTATAGTCCAGACTGACGGATGCTTCAGTTCCATCATCATCACCTAATGTGGGATCTAGAATAAATGTTTGACCTTCGTTCAGAGTCACTTTTTTGTTTTTAAAGCGTGCCACACGAATTTTGGGGCCTTGTAAGTCAACAAGAATAGCTGCTGTTTTATCAAGTTCTGCAGCAATGTCACGCACAGCACTGATACGTTGTTCATGTGTTTCGACAGTTCCATGAGAAAAATTGGCACGAAAAACATCGGCGCCAGCTTTTATCACGCGCCTAAGCATATCGCGATTATCGAGGGATGGACCTAGGGTTACAACAATTTTAGTTCGACGCAAGGTGTTCATGTGACTTTCTCATATTGAATAGCAAATGCTTCAAGAGCAGCGATGGCAGGTAATTTTTTCCCTTCTAAGAAAGATAAAAAGGCTCCGCCACCGGTAGAAATATAATCAATTTTATCAGCAATATCATATTTTTCGATGGCAGCTAAAGTGTCGCCACCGCCGGCGATAGAATAACCTTTGCTTTCCCCAATGGCTTTTGCAATGGCTTCTGTTCCAAGCGAAAACTGTTCTACTTCAAAAGCACCTACAGGCCCATTCCATAAAATAGTTTTGGCTTTTTTAATGATAGCTGTTAAGGTTTTGATGGTGTCAGGGCCTAAATCGAGTATTTTTTCATTGTCGTCGACTTGAGATACAAGTTTAATGGAACTTTCCGAATCATCAGCTAATTTTTCTGCAACGATGACATCCGAAGGAATAGGTATTTCAGCATCACGATTTTTTGCATTGACCATTAAACGTTCTGCTTCATCAATAAGATCGGCTTCGTAAAGTGATTTTCCTACCACATAGCCTTCAGCTGCAATAAATGTATTGGCTATGCCTCCACCGACAATGAGGGTATCCACTTTTTGTGATAGCGTATCGAGCAGGGCTAGCTTCGTAGATACTTTAGAACCGCCAACAATAGCAACAATAGGTCGTTTGGGATTTTGCATGATGGTATTTAATGCCTCAAGTTCTTGTGTCAGCAATGGGCCTGCACAAGCGATGGGAGCGAAGGATACTATTCCGCAAGTAGAAGCTTCTTTGCGATGTGCTGTTGCAAAAGCATCCATGACAAATACATCGCATAATGCGGCCATTTTTTTTGCAAGATCTTGGCTGTTACTTGATTCGCCTTTGTTGAAACGCACGTTTTCGAGTAGAACAATGTCGTGCTTATGCATAGAAAAACCGCCTGTCCAATGTTGAATCAGTGGGACTTCGATTTTTAGTAATTCAGATAGTCGAGCGGCAATAGGTGCTAGAGAATATTGGGCATCGAAAACACCTTCTTCTGGCCTGCCCAAGTGTGACATTAGCATAACTTTTGCTCCGGCTTTGAGAGCAAGCTTAATTGTCGGAATCGCTGCACGTATGCGTATATCGCTGGTGATTTCACCATTTTTCAGTGGTACATTGAGATCTTCGCGAATGAGTACGTGCTTATTGTTAAGTTTAAGGTCAGACATCTTTAATAGAGGCATGGCTCGAGCTCCTGGGACATTTTTTGCTATATCGAAGCTGAATTTATTGCATAATGGGTGGAAACACAAGAAATAGTTGTTAAAGAGTAGCTATGAATGATCAATAAAATGCGTAAATTTTTACAATTAGAAGCAGCAGGCGGCATTGCACTTTTTTGTGCCGCATTAATCGCTATTTTGTTTATTAATTCACCATTTCGTGATGTTTATTTGCGCATAATACAGATGCCATTGCCACATTCCCCGCTGATTTTTTGGGTAAATGAAGGATTCATGGCAGTATTTTTTCTTTTGGTGGGTCTTGAGCTTAAGCGTGAATTTTTCGAAGGTGAATTATCAGGGGTGTCGAAAATTGTACTGCCCGGCGCGGCAGCACTTGGGGGTATGTTAGTTCCCGCGCTCATCTATATTGCGATGAATCGCCATGGGGAAGTTGCTTTGCAGGGTTGGGCTATACCGGTAGCGACAGATATTGCTTTTGCGCTGGGTGTTTTGTCTTTTTTTAGTAAGCGCATTCCCTTATCGTTAAAATTATTTCTTTTGGCGCTCGCAGTGATTGACGATTTAGGTGCCATTGTCATTATTGCATTTTTTTATTCGCATCAATTTTCAGTAGGTTATTTTTTATTAGCATGTTTGGTGATGCTGCTTCTTTGGGGTTTGAATAGGATCGTGAAGACCGCGGTATTGCTGCCTTATTTATTGCTTGGGTTAGTATTATGGATATGTATTTTGCATTCTGGGATCCATGCAAGCATCTCAGGTGTATTATTGGCCATGATGGTACCATTGCGAGCATTGCATCATTTAGAAACACATTTACATCCTTGGGTTGTATTTCTTATCTTGCCCTTGTTTGCGTTTTGTAATGCAGGACTATCTTTTGAAGGTATATCGTTCATGATGCTTACTCAGCCAGTGGTATTGGGTGTAGCGCTTGGTCTTTTTGTGGGTAAGCAGGTGGGTGTCTTGAGTTTGGTATGGCTGATGATCAAATATCGTCTTGCTAGGTTACCGGAAGCTGTGACAGGCTTGGATATGTATGGTATTGCCTTGTTGTGTGGTATTGGTTTTACTATGAGTTTATTTCTTGGTACGCTTGCATTTCAGGGAGAGCAAACGGCTTATTTAATGGAAGTTCGTTTGGGGGTTTTTCTTGGGTCAATATTGTCGGCCTTGAGCGGGTCTTTGGTTCTGCATATAGCATTTCTACAAAAGCGAAAAGGGAGGTTCTCCGTTTGAAACAGAATAATGACTTTCAAGTGGTCAGCTTGAAACAGCGTATTGCAGGCTGGCTAGTCCATGCTTTTACAGCAAGTGGTGCATATGTTGGGATTTTAGCGTTATCGGCCATTTATCATCATAATTATCTTTCCGCTTTGTGGCTCATGTGTGTCGCCATATTAATTGATGCGGTGGATGGTATGTTTGCACGCATGATTAATATTAAAGTGGCTGTGCCAAGAATTGATGGCGCTTTATTAGATAATATTGTGGATTTTTTTAATTACACCATAGTACCTGCTTTCTTTTTATTAGTTTCCAATCTTATTCCTGAAGGATGGCGCCATGTAGGTGTTGCAGTGATTGTGCTTTCTTCAGCTTATCAATTTACTCAAGTTGATGCAAAAACATCAGATCATTTTTTCAAAGGCTTTCCTAGTTATTGGAATATAGCCGTATTTTATTTGTTTTTCTGGCAAATGACAGAATGGACTAATCTTGTTATTTTGTTTGTTTTATCAGTGTTAAGTTTTGTGCCCATCAAATATATTTATCCGTCACGAATGGAATATCTCGCTGAAAGTAATTTTCCTCGTTTGGCGATGTTGTTTGCAACCTTATGTTGGGGTGCAACGACGATTTACTTACTCTGGATATATCCAGAGTCGAATCCCGTATTAGTTTCTATCTCCATGGGCTATATGATTTTATATGTGGTGATCAGCCTCTATAGAACGTGGGTGCCTATGGCAAAGGCTGTATTAAGCCCTAGTGAATGAATGAGTGATAAACTAGGCTCGCTATGGTTGAGTGTGTAAAAATGCAACCCTGGCGCGCCATGTTGCACTAATGTATCGCAAAGTTTGTAAACCACTTCTAATCCGAATTGTTGAATAGATTTTTGGTCATCTCCATATGCCTCTAATCTTTTGCGAAGCCATCGTGGAATATCGGCGCCGCACATATCAGAAAAGCGCACTAATTTTGAAAAATGGGTGATAGGCATAATCCCTGGGACAATGGGAATGCTAATTCCATGTTTGTTACAAGCATCAACAAAATAAAAATAGGAATCTGCATTAAAAAAATATTGTGTGATTGCGCTGTTTGCTCCCGCATGCATTTTTTTCTTTAAATACATAATATCCTCTAATGCATTCAAAGCTTGCGGATGCGTTTCTGGATAAGCTGCGACTTCAATATGAAAAGTGTTATGTGTTACTTCTCGAATAAGAGAAACAAGCTCGTTTGCATAACGTAATTCACCACTTTGACCCATGCCTGAAGGCAGATCACCTCTTAGTGCAACAATGCGTTTTATGCCTTGTGCTTGATAGGTTTTTACAATAGAAATAATTTCATCGCGCGTTAAGCCTATTGCCGCTATGTGAGGAGCAACGGGAATATTTAGATGTTGGATTTTTTTAACTGCATCAAACGTACCTTCGCGAGTCGAGCCGCCAGCGCCAAAGGTCATAGAAAAAAAATGGGGTTGAGCTTTGCTAAGTTGCAGCACGGTTTTTTCCAGGTTTTTCATGCCTTCAGGGGTTTTGGGCGGGAAAAACTCAAAGCTTAAGTTAAATTCTTTTTTTGGGGACATATTTGTGTATTTCCATATAATGATTGTTTCGATGGTGCATTATCAAGCAGCTTTAAAAATTTGTTTAATTTTCTTTAATTTTTGATTAATATCTTTTCGTTTCTTTTCTAGATCGTAATCTGTTTGCAGGCCAAGCCAAAATCCTTCGCTTGTTCCAAAGGCGCGAGAAAGTCTTAAATCTGTGTCAGCTGTTATTGCACGTTCACCATGCACAATTTCATTGATACGTCGTGGTGGAACATCAATATCCTTGGCTAATTTATTTTGACTAATGCCCATTGGAATCAGGAATTCTTCCAAAAGAATTTCTCCTGGGTGAATATTTTTCAGTTTTGATTTAGACATTTATGCATACCTCTAATGGTAATCTTCAATGATGACATCTTTACTTTATTCACTCAACACCGGCGCAAGCCAACGCTTAATAATAGTTAAATCCATATTTTTTCTTGCTGCATAATCTATCACCTGATCTTCCGAAATTTTTCCGACTCCAAAATACTGCGATTCAGGATGAGAGAAATACCAACCACTGACAGATGACGCGGGCAGCATGGCAAAATTTTCAGTGAGGGTAATGGATGCAAGTTCAGGTGCATTTAATAACTCAAATAAAGCCGGTTTTTCAGTGTGGTCCGGACAGGCAGGATAACCTGGGGCTGGGCGTATCCCCATGTATTTCTCGGCAACTAAATCATCGTTTGTTAAGCATTCATGAGGGATATATCCCCAGAATTCTTTACGTACACGTTCGTGCATATGTTCCGCAAAAGCTTCTGCAAACCTGTCTGCAAGTGCTTTAGCTAAAATACTGTTATATTCATCGTGGTTTTTTTCAAATTCTGCAATTTTTTTCTCGAGCAATAATCCCGACGTTACAGCGAATCCACCGATGTAGTCAGCAATGCCTGATGATTTAGGTGCAATAAAATCGGCAAGGCATAAATTAGGTTTATTGGATGACTTGCGTGTTTGTTGTCGTAACATACGTAATGTTATTAAAACATTTTTGCGTGTTTCATCCGTATAAATTTCAATGTCATCACCCACGCTGTTCGCAGGGAAAAACCCTATCACGGCATTTGCTTGAAACCATTTTTCATGAATGATTTTTGCTAGCATGGTTTTAGCATCAGCAAACAATTGTTTTGCGCTTTCCCCCACAATGTCATCGTTCAAAATGGCAGGATAACTTCCTGCTAATTCCCAGGTGTGAAAAAATGGCGTCCAGTCTATATAGCGACTGAGTTTTTCTAATGAATAATCCGTGAAATGCTTCAAACCAAAAAAGCCGGGTTTGATGGGCTTAAAATCGGCAATAAACTTATTTTCGCGGGCTTCTTTTAGTGAAATAAACTCATTTTCTGATTTACGATTTTTATGACGTTCTCTTAACACTTGATATTCTTTTCGAATATTTTCAGTGTATTCGGCTTTTTGAGTATCGCTTAGTAATTGACTGACGACACCTACGGCTCTTGATGCATCGACCACATGTACAGTGCTGCCAGTATAATGAGGTTCAATTTTTATAGCAGTGTGTGCGCGTGAGGTAGTTGCGCCGCCTATGAGTAAAGGCACAGAAAAATCAAGACGCTGCATTTCTTTTGCAACATGCGTCATTTCTTCCAGGGATGGAGTAATGAGTCCGCTTAAACCTATGATGTCTACATTTTCTTGTTTGGCGGTTTCAAGAATTTTTTCCGATGATACCATGACACCTAAATCGATAACCTCATAGTTATTGCAAGCGAGGACCACGCCTACAATATTTTTTCCAATATCATGCACGTCACCTTTTACGGTGGCGAGCAAGATTTTTCCTTTGGCTTTTTGTTTTTCAGTTTTACTAGCTTGCAAAAAAGGTAAAAGATAAGCGACTGCTTGTTTCATGACGCGAGCGCTTTTTACGACCTGCGGTAAAAACATTTTGCCAGCGCCAAATAAATCACCGACAACATTCATGCCATCCATGAGCGGGCCTTCTATGATTTGCAGTGGATTTGCAAATGCAAGCCGCGCTTCTTCGGTATCTTCGGTAATAAATTGGCTTATGCCTTTGACTAAAGCATGGCTTAATCGTTCTGTCACTGGTTTTTCTCGCCAGCTTAAATCTTCTTGAAGATTTTTTGTTTGCCCTATAACGGTATTTGCAACTTCTAATAAACGATCGGTAGCATCCGGTCTACGATTTAATAAGACATCTTCAATACGGGATAATAAATCTTTTGGAACATCTTCGTAGATGGCAAGCGCACTTGCATTGACTATGCCCATGTCCATGCCAGCTCGAATTGCATGATAAAGAAAAGCGGAATGTATCGCTTCTCGAATAGGGTTATTCCCTCGAAAAGAAAAAGAGACATTGCTGACGCCTCCGCTTATTAAAGCATAAGGCAAGGTTTCTTTGATGCGGCGTGTGGCATTGATAAATGCCAGGCCATAGGTGTTGTGTTCTTCAATGCCTGTGGCGATGGCAAAAATATTGGGATCAAAAATAATATCCTCAGGTGGAAAGTCGAGTTCATTTACTAATAAGTTATAAGAACGTGTGCAGATTTCTACTTTGCGTTCTTCCGTGTCTGCCTGGCCTTTTTCATCAAAAGCCATGACAATGACGGCTGCACCATAACGTTTAGCAAGAGTTGCTTTTTCAAAAAACCCCTGGATGCCATCTTTCATGCTAATAGAGTTGACTATGCCTTTGCCTTGAATGCATTTTAGCCCAGCTTCGATAACTGACCATTTTGATGAATCTATCATGATAGGGACGCGCGAAATATCCGGTTCTGATGCTATCATATGTAAAAATTTCACCATGGCAGCTTCGGCATCTAACATGCCTTCATCCATATTGATATCTATGATTTGTGCGCCATTCATCACTTGGTCGCGTGCAATGTCGAGTGCTGTAGCATAATTTTCGCTGCGAATGAGATCTGCAAAACGCGATGAACCCGTGACATTGGTGCGTTCGCCTACATTGACAAAAAGTGATGTTTCATCAATCGTAAGCGGTTCAAGACCGCTCAATCGACAAGCTTTAGGAATAGATGGAATCGAACGCGGCGGTATATCTGCAACAATTTCTGCAAGTGCTTGAATGTGTTCAGGTGTGGTGCCACAACAACCGCCGACAATATTGATAAATTTATGTTGGGCAAACTCATGAATCGTTGCTGCCATGTGTTCGGCGGTTTCATCATATTCGCCAAAAGCATTAGGTAAACCGGCATTCGCATGTAATGTGATATAGCTGTCAGCAATCGTAGATAATTCTTCAATATAAGGTCGTAATGCAGCGGCGCCTAGCGCACAATTTAAACCAATGCTAAATGGCTTTGCATGACGAACAGAATGCCAAAAGGCGCTGGTGGTTTGTCCCGATAAAGTTCGACCACTGGCATCAGTAATAGTTCCAGAAATCATGACGGGAAGTGAGATGCGATGATTTGCGAAATAAGTTTCGAGTGCGAAAATCGCGGCTTTACAATTCAGAGTGTCAAAAATCGTTTCTATCATAAGAAAATCAACTTTTCCATCCACAAGCCCTGCAATAGCATCAGTGTAGGATAAGACGAGTTGATCGAAAGTGACATTACGAAAACCTGGATCATTGACATCGGGCGATAATGATGCCGTACGATTGGTGGGGCCCAAAATCCCTATGACAAAACGAGGTTTATCAGGTGTTTCCAGAGTAAATCTATCAGCAGCTTGTCTTGCAAGTCGTGCACCTGCCAGGTTAAATTCATAGGCAAGTTCGGACATATGATAATCCGCAAGTGAAATAGCAGTGGAATTAAAGGTATTAGTTTCAATGAAGTCAGCGCCGGCTTTTAAATAGGCGCAATGAATATCCGTGATAATTTCGGGTTTGGTGATAGATAATAAGTCATTATTTCCTTTCAAATCATGAGAAAAATCAGCAAAGCGTGCGCCGCGATAATCAGATTCTTGTAATCTGTAGTTTTGTATCATCGTTCCCATACCGCCATCGAGAATCATGATGCGATGTTCTAATTGTTGTTTGAGCCAGGCTAATTTATTCATCGGAGCGAAATCTTTGATTAATAACAAGAAGCATATAATAACTATAATAGCTATGGATTACTATTCGCTAAATTAACTATGGTCGGGTATTATTAGCACATGACTTTACTATGATGCATGACAATGAAACGAATATTAGTAACCGGTGGCGCGGGGTTTATAGGTTCACACACCGTTGATTTATTATTAAGCAAACAGATGGAAGTGGTTGTTATAGACAATCTTTCTTCAGGAAAGCTGACTTATTTGAATCTTTTTAATCCCTTGTTGCGCTTTGTGCAAGGTGATGTGCGTGATGAAGCTTTATTGCGGCGTGAATTAGCGCGTTGTGATGCCGTATTGCATTTGGCAGCATTACCCTCTGTTCCGCAATCGGTTGAAAATCCTCTGGAATCCTTAAGAATTAATGTAGAAGGTTTTGTTTGTGTATTGCAGGCAATTCGGTGTAATCATAAACCCGTCAGGTTAGTTTATGCATCAAGTGCAGCGGTTTATGGTGATAGTGATATGCTGCCCTGTTCTGATGAGATGCAGCTACCTTCGTTGCAGTTGTCGCCGTATGCACTTGAAAAAGTGACGAATGAGCGTTATGCCGCGACATTTGAGCATTTGTTTGGCATACAAAGTTTAGGTCTACGATATTTTAACGTCTATGGCGATAGACAAGATCCAGGCTCGCCTTATTCGGGTGTGATTTCGAAATTTATTAAGCAGTATCAGAATCATTTACCGATTACCGTATTTGGCAATGGTGAGCAATCACGTGATTTTATTCATGTTTCGGATGTGGCGCGTGCAAATTTACAGGCATTGCAAAGTGAAGTGTGTGGCGTGATGAATATTGCGACGGGTGTTCCTGAAACATTATTGAATATGATTGCTTATATGGAAAAAGCAGGTCTGGGTAAAGCTGAGGTTTTATTTGCAGATCATCGCAAAGGCGATATTTTGCATTCTTATGCGAAGACAGAAAAAGCAGCAACCGCATTAAATTTTCAATATGCTATGTCATTATCGGATGGTATAGCAGGATTATTGGAGGAGAGGATAACATGAGTAAGGTCCAGGCTTGTACAAAACGGTCTTATGAAGTCACCCGTGCGGATTTACCTTTGTCATGTCCCATGAAAGATATGCGCGTTTGGGATGCTCATCCGCGTGTTTATTTACCTATCGCAAAAACTGGACGAGCGGTTTGTCCCTACTGCGAAGCAGAGTTTATTTTAAAAGATGCATAAAAAAATACTCATCGTCGGCCCTGCCTGGGTCGGCGATATGGTCATGGCACAATGTTTATTTAAACTTCTAAAACATGAGGACCCCGCAGCTACTATTGATGTATTGGCGCCTCAGTGGAGCCTGCCTTTGCTTTCGCGTATGCCCGAGGTTCTGAATACCATGGTGATGCCTTTGGGGCATGGTCGAATGGGTTTTTTCGAACGTTATCGTTTTGGTAAAATATTGCGTAATAGCAAGTATGATCAAGCCATTGTTTTGCCCAATTCCTGGAAGTCAGCTTTAATCCCATGGTTTGCGCGTATTCCACTTCGTACGGGATGGCGCGGTGAAATGCGTTATGGTTTGTTAAATGATTGTCGTGTGTTGGATAAAAAGCGTTATCCTTTGATGATAGAACGGTTTATGGCCTTGGGTCTTCTGCCTGATGCAAATATTCCAACATCTTATCCTATGCCTAGTTTGCAGACTTCACATGATGAACAAGCAAAAGCGCTTTTAACACACCAGCTTTCTATAAGTACTCCCGTGTTAGCTTTATGCCCAGGAGCAGAATTTGGTCCAGCAAAACGTTGGCCAGAAGAGCATTATGCGGCGGTGGCTAAGGCTAAAATAGCTGAAGGTTGGCAAGTATGGATATTTGGCTCACCTAAAGATCATGAAGTTGCCGAAAAAATTATGCAATTGACAGGCGGTCGTTGTGTCAATTTGGCTGGAAAGACCACTTTGGAAGAAGCCATTGATTTACTGGCTTTATCCACATCAGTGATTACAAACGATTCCGGTTTAATGCATATTGCAGCGGCACTTCATAAGCCTTTGATCGCACTTTATGGCCCGACCAGTCCTGCATTTACCCCGCCTTTAGACGAACATGCGAAAGTTTTGTCATTAAAATTAGATTGCCAGCCTTGTTTTAAGCGGGTTTGTCCGTTGGGGCATCATAAGTGTATGGTGGAACTTCAGAGCTCAAAAATTGAGTTTACATAGTAAAGGCTACGACTGTTCTGAGTTATCTCTTTATACATTGAAAGACCCACCCCGCAAATATTTCAGCCCTGATTTTATTGTAGGTCTCGCTATATCGCTGAAATATTGTGCGGGGCCTATTATTACTTAACCTCAAACCCATCTATATTTCTTATTCTTAAAAATATCACAAATATAAAAAATTATGAGCGAAGATCATTAGAGTTATATCTGAAATGATAGCTTCGATATAAATTTTTTGTTTTAACTGTATTTATATATTGAGAACAACTAATAGTTTGAGTCTAAGTAAAAATAGGCCCCGCACAATATTTCAGCGATATAGCGAGACCTACAATAAAATCAGGGCTGAAATATGCGGGGTGGGTCTTTCAATGTATAAAGAGATAACTCAGAACAGTCGTAGTCTATGGATTGATCTTGATCCAAAGATAAATTTGCAATAACTCGTTTACCCAAATACACATTTAACACAGTTTCACTACCATTCATCGTCAACCTCATTATTTTCATTCCAAGGTTGAATGCAAAGCTTGATTCCTAATGCAAAACATATTCGCAATAATGTTGAAATTTGTGTTGCAGAATGTCCATGTTCTACATTCATTAATGTTTGTTTTGCAACCCCGCAAAGCGCTGCCGCATCTTCCAAACGTAATTGACTTTGTGTTCGTTTAGCTCGAACTGCTTTCCCAATTAACTCCGCTGAAAGGGTTGCTTTCAAATTAGGGGTTGAAATTATTTTTATCGTCTTGGCCATAAAATCCTATATATCTAGACTTTATTATATATATCAAACTTTTTTCTCATATAATCCTATTATAATGGGATTATATGGATTAATGCTAGAAATGGATTCATAAATCCTATGGAATTAGGATTTTAAGCTGCCTACATCTATAGACATCTATAGACATGTTAGTGACACATAGACTTGTCCGGTTTTGTAGCTAATGAATTGTCCGCTTTTATTATTAAGAACACCTTAAGGATTTTTAACCAAAAACCCTTAAGATGTCTCAAAGTTGCGAAGCGGATTTACGCAACTTCTTTAATTACATGAACTTTTATATCTCCCTTGCTATCATATTCAGCGAGTTTTCGTGGGCCATGGAATATTGCTAATTGTCCGGTCACATAGCGGTGTATGCGGACTTTGACTTTGTTATAATGACAACGGTATTGATCTTTAGGGATCTGCAATTTAAAGCCCTCGAAGCTCACACAATTATCTTTCCCAACAATTCGAGTGTAATGCTCGCAAAGCACATCATCGAGTGGTCCGCTAATCAATGGTACAAATGCAGATCCTTTTTCTGCAGGAAGGACAGTAAACTCAGTGTTGTAAGACGGCATATAAATCTCAGCAAGATATTTATTAGCTTCATTCATGGTCGTTATGTTATGCATAGCTAGCTCCCTGGGAAGGCGTCCTTGATGCGTCCTAAAGGCACGCTCACTTCTACCACGCGCTTCTGGAGAATAAGCTGCTATCATTTCAATGCCTAAATGTTTTAATGCTCGTCCAAATTGCGTAAGATTATTTTTATCAACACGGCCTCCTACTTCCGGGGTCGTCCAATAGTGACTTCCTCTATCCGTGTAAATAGAACAAAAAAGGCCTTTTTTTTCGATCGTTTCTTTAACTCCACGAAAACTACTACTAGTGCCTTCTTCCTCAACAAAAAACATGGAGTAATGTTCACTCGTTGCGTCATCCATGGTTACAATCAAGTCCCATCGTACATTTGGCACCCACTCATGCTCACTTCCATCTTGATGTAGCATCATTCCTTCAATGGGCGCGCGTTCTCGTTTTTTACGATGCACACCACGTTTTTTGGATTTAGCAACTAAACCTTCTTTTTGTAGAGTGGTTTTAACCCAAGTATAACTGCGAGAACCCGCATGCGACTTTTTGTAAAAACTAAAAAAATGTTTTACATTCCAACCATAATAACGACCTCGGTAAAGCGTTGTCAGTGCCATGACTTCATCAACAGGTGCTCGTTTATGGGATATTTGATCTAATCGCATATCAATCAGGCCTTCTATACCGGATTCTTTATATTTCACTAAATATCGTCTAAAAGTCCTATCAGCAACCCCT
>JABDBK010000025.1 GCA_013288655.1 Gammaproteobacteria bacterium
AAGCGACGCACATGTCGCATCAATACCTGTCTTACATATGGTTGATAACCTATTCCATCTTCTTCAGCTAATTTTTTGAGATCATCAATTAAGTTTTTTTGCAAACGAATTGAAATGGTTTGTAAACCCAGTCTTTCATCTATCGCTTTTTCTCTTTCTGGGGAGGCTTTACGTATATGTTCTTCTGATGCTCCTAAATCACGATTATCCCAAGCTTCTTCTGAAGATACCTGCTTATGCGTATTTTTCATAAATTTTCACCTCTTTATCATTAGGCTCATATGCGGTTTTAATTTCATATGTTTCATTTGGTAATTCTATAAATACTACTTTTAATAACCGTCCTTCATTGGTTTCAGCTATAAACCACATAGTTGCTGGTTTTGTTTTATGTTCTTCACGCACATCCTCTAATAACCCTTTGATTCGATTGTAAAAACATTCTTCCACTTCTTCTCTGGTAACACTATGTTTTTCAATAAGTTTTTTAATTACAAGCTTACTGATACTTAAATTCAAAGCCATTTCTTTATCTCTTCTTTTATTTAATTATATACTATACGTATATACAATAGCAATATAATGTATATATATTTTTAGATTGATTTGTAAATCTTTAGGAAAGAAGATGGGATCCTATCAGGGTCAGACCCTGACAGGTATACAAGTGTGAGATTTACATTGTCTTTCTATGTGTTGATGCTTGTTCTACTACTGTAGGTTGTGCTGGTGGTACTGATTTACTAAAGCACTTCATGCCAAACCCAAACATTGCAAATGAATGGTTCAAAGTATCAATAAAGTTAAGTGCTTTTGGAATGGTCGATGTTCTTGCACTGAGTACGCTGTCGATTTGGAACATGCGTGCACTGTTGCCAATCAATGCAATTGCATTGATGAAATTACTCTCGGAGTTCAGAGCATATGCACTTAAGAAATGTAAAGCAGCATCGAATAAGTATTCGCGCGCGGCAGCATTAGGAATCACAAAAAATGATCCGCCTACTGCTGTACCGACAAGCATATTATATGCTGCGATACCAAGGACTACTTGTTCTACTTGTTGTTCCAGGGGTAACTCTTTGAAATTTTTATATTTCTCGACTATTTTTTTCTTGGTGAATATAGAGAGTTCGGAAACTCCTGCGGCTAAAAGGCCTACAAATGGACTCATTGAAAAAAATGCTTCCTTATCCACATGCCGACTAGATAAAAAACCTGCTGATAAACAAGTTGTTGCAGCAATTAAACCGACCTTTGCTGATACTGATAAAGGTTCATTGTTTATAGGTTCAGCGTTTATAGGTTCAACGTTTATAGGTTCAACGTTTATAAGTTTAGCGTTAATTTGATTTTGCTTTGAATGTTTATTTTTTTTATGCGGCATACAAATAATCTTACCTATGCTTAAAATGAAGGCCGCATAATAAGCGAATATTAACTTAAATTCAATCCATTTCGCTTTTTAAGGAATTTTTTATAAGAACAAATAGTTAAAAGTCACGCAAACAATACTCTTGCGTGACTTTTCTTTTACTATAAAGTAACACCACCACTAACAGGAAATGGAACAAAAGCATTAGATTTAGTGTTATTGCCATCGATATCTTGTGTATATGCCTCTTTATAAAGATTATTTGTCCATACTAATCCCGTCACATCTTTAATCAAAATATTATTATCAGTCCAGAAAGTTCTTGAAGCTTGATCAGTAAACCGTTGTACAAAAGTATTGTTTTGTACGTTTAATGTATTAATTTCTGTAGCTGCAATACCATATCGATTTTGTGCCATATAGTTATTTGTAATGGTAATATTATTTGATAAACCATTTTTTATCTTATAACTACCTATAATTTTCGAAATATATTCCATAGGATCCAATGTTTCCGGATTGCTTAGCACAGTCATTGCATAAGTAATACCGCCCGTTACATAATTACTATCTACGACAACATTCTGACTATTTAAAACATATATACCATGACAGGTCGGAGTGATTAAGCGATTTTGACTGATTGTAACAGTGTCGGAATCGATCACATCAATGGCATTGCCTAAATGATTATTTCCAGAAAAATAGATGGAGTTATTAAGGATATTAATCTTTCTTCCGATAGTGACGATATTGCCATATGTGTCTGTTACAAAAGCATTATTTTGAATAAGGGAATTATTAGAATTAAGGAGATACAAAACACCATGAAATTTTTCAAATGTATTATTAATAATTTTATAGTCTGTCGTTGGAATGGATGCGCTCGTAATAAGTAATCCTACTTTAAATGGATTATTCACGGAAAAATGATTATTTTCCATGTCGACTAATCCTCTGGATACTTGTATGACATGATAAAGTGACTGTGTAGTCGGATGATCAAGAACACCCACAGACTTAATTTTTCCTTTGTTGTTCTCCAGGTATAAATTACCATCCTCCAAAGTAATCAATGCTGGATTATTTTTTGATAATGTTCCTTTTATGGTGCAATTTTGAATTCTTAATGTTGCTTTATTATTTACAATGAATGATCCATTTGTCATTTCCAAAATAACATTATTGTAAATTTTTGGTTCTGAAATAATGGTATTAGGTTCAATAACTACGATATCTTCTGCATAACATACTCTAGTTAATATTAAAACTATAAAACTCATTAAATAAATGTATACTTTTTTTGTACTCATGAACTAAGCTCCTTTTAAAAATATAAATAAGTCCTATTGTATTTCAAGACAGTGAAACACCGCCGTTAGGAGGAAAGTAAACAAACTGCAAAGACAAGTTATTATTTCCTGGAACTTCTTGTGTAAATGCTTCTTTATATAAATTATTTTGCCAAATAAGATTGGTAACTGATGGGAGTAAAATATGATTGTTCGTCCAGAATTGACGTGTTTTGCTATCCGCAAACCGTTGAATAAAGGTATTTTTTTCTACCGTTAAATTACTAATCACTCCACCGGCCAATCCATATCGATTTTGCGCGATAATATTATTAGTGATAGTGATAGTATCATTCGCATAAAAATTTAATTTTTGCTTAGGTAAAAGATTTGATAAATATTTATCATTTTTTATACTAGAAAACGTTGGAGTTTGGATAAATATCCCATAAGATAAACCATCCGTAATTTTGTTATTATCAAGCAATATATTTTTGCTACCTAAGATAAATATACCGTAATTTGACCCGCTAGAAATAATATTATCAACTAGATTTACAGTATCTGAATTAACAATATCAAATGCATTGCCTAATTTTAAGTTTCCTGGAAAAATAAATGCATTTCCATGATAATTATTGATATTTCCATTATTAAATATATTAGAAAAACTAACATTTGTGAAAACATTATTATCTATTTCAGCATTATTAGAATTAGCGAGATATATGCCTCCATGAAAGTTTTTAATTTTATTTCCTTGAATCTGGAATCCATTAGTTAAATACTTTATATTTGTTGTAAATAATGCAACAGTATAAGGAGTATCTATGGTAAATGTATTATCTGTAATCGTGACATCGCCTTTATCAACTTGAATCAATTTATAAGGTGACTGAATATTTGGATTTTGTATTATTCCACTTGATACAACATTGAATACATTATTTTTTAATGTGACCGATCCGCTTGTTAAATAAATATAAAAAGGATTACTTGGTGAAATAGTAACATCTACTGTAGAGTTTTCAATATCAATGACTGCATTATTTTTAATGGTAAAACTTCCATGTGTCATGTCTAGTTTGACATTTTTATATGTCATAGATTTAGTAATAATTTGATTACCATTGACTTTAATGGTTTCGGCATAAACAAGAGGTGTTGATAATAAAACATACGCAGCAACAAAAAATTTAATAGAACGCGGTTTGTAAAAAAATAACATTATCTATCTCCTTTAGTTTAACTTCCTTGAATAAAAAACAGCATATAGTGTACCATGTTTTATAAAATAACACCGCCTCGAGATGGATACAGTACATATTTAAGACCATTAATGTTATTTTCTGTTATATTTTGTACAAAAGCTTCCTTATAAATATTATTTTCCCAGTCAAGATTAATGACATCTTGAAATAAATTGTCTGTGTTTGTCCAAAATTGCCGGCTGCTGTTATTCATAAATTTTTGAATGAAAATATTTCCTTTTACATATAAATGATCGACGTTAATGGCAGCAATTCCAAATCGATTTTGTCCAAAGTAATTATTTGTAATGCTAATATTTTTATTTTTATAAGTTTCAGCATTGTTATTATCTTCATAAGCTAAAATCATAAAAGGAGTATGAAATGCATCATATAAACTTATATTTGAAGTAATATAAATAGCATGAGTAATGCCGCCTATAATTCGATTATTATCTATAAAAATATCTTGACTCCGCAGGACAACCATAGAATAGCACGAACCAAATGAAATAAAATTATTATTGAAAATAATATTATTGGAGTCAATAATATCTGCGCCATTTCCAACATTATTGTTTCCTGAAAATAAAACGGTATTATCGATAAATGTATTATCATGTCCTTTTAATGTAAATAAATTAGTTACGCTTACATGTGATAATGTATTCCCAGAAACAAGCGCATTACTTGTATAACTTAACATGAATCCACCATGAAAATTGTCTACTTTATTATTTTTTATAATAAAACCGGAAGTAGGTATTTTTTCTGTCATAAGCAAGGCAACAGTATAAGGTTTATCAATAGTAAAATAATTTCCTGTCATGGATAATTTGCCTTTTCTAATATGAATAGTTCTGTAAAAAGGCGATTTTTTTGGTGAAGATTCAATATTTTTTACATGCACATCAAAAATGTTATTCTCTAAAGTCAGATCGCCATCAAATACATTTAGAAAGTATGGATTATCAGGTGAAATAATGCCTTTAATTTCTGCGTTTTCGATTTTCAAAGTAGCATTATTTGTAACAAAAAAATAACCGTGACTTAAATCTAATGTAACATTTTGGTATGTGGTCGGTTGATTTATAATAGTTTTACCATCTATTATAACGGTTTCAGCAAAACATATTTTATTTAATAATATAAAACAAAACACAAAAGTAAGAAAGCGTTTAAAAAAATATCTTGGGAAGTTCAGATAAGCGATTTTCATGTTTTCCTCCCCTAGAAATAATGAATATTTATATTGTTGCAGACTCAAAAACTTCCATTAAGACATGAGATACTTTTTGCATATCATTTTCTGTTAATGTTGGATGTACCAAAAACATCAGACTAGTCTCACCAAGCATTTTGGCGATGGTTCTTGGCGTATAATGATGATTAGCGAAAGCTTGCTCAAGATAAATTTCACTGCAGGATCCTGTAAAACAGGGAACACCTTTTTCTATGATTTCTTGCATTATTTTATCGCGGTTCCAATGAGGCTTTAAAAGTCCAGGAGAAATAAAAACATAGTATTTATAGTAGGCATGTATAATATTGGGTGGGGGAGTTATGACACGTAATGATGGGATCTTTTCACATGCTTTAGTTAAAATAACAGCATTTTTTTTCCTGATTTTTAACCACTCAGGAAGTTTCCTTAACTGTATGCGTCCTATTGCAGCTTGCATTTCGGTCATACGCCAATTTGTACCAAAAGAATCATGTAACCAGCGAAAACCGGGTGGGTGTTTATGATAATAGATTTTATCATAATTCTTCCCATGATCTTTAAACGACCATATTTTTTTCCAGATATCTTCATTATGAGTCGTTATCATGCCGCCTTCGCCGCCAGTTGTAATAATTTTATCTTGGCAGAATGAAAAAGCTCCTACATCACCCCATGAACCCACCTGACGATTATTTATTGCCGCACCATGTGCTTGAGCGCAATCTTCTATCACTTTTAAATGATATTGATCTGCTAATTTCATAATTTCTGGCATATCAGCTGGCCAACCCGCTAAATGTACAACAATAATGGCCTTTGTTCGTGGTGTGATACAACGTTCTATTGTGTCAGGAGTGATATTTTGGGAGTTTATATCGACATCAGCAAGAATAGGTGTTGCACCCCGCATCACAATACAACTCGCAGAAGCCATAAATGTTCTACAAGAAGTTATCACTTCATCACCTGGTCCAATGTCGAGGGCATATAAAGCTGCTTCTAATGCAACTGTGCCATTCATTAAAGCAATTGCATAGGTTGTCCCTACGGATAACGCATATTCTTTTTCGAATTCTCGGCATTCAGAGCCTGTCCAATAATTTGTACAGCCCGAAGTGAGTACATTATTTACCGCATGAAGCTCATCATCGGTATGAACAGGCCATCCTTGTGTTTTAATGCCCATGAGTGTCCTTAACAATAGAATCAGAATGTTCTTTACGTATGATGGGGCGTGCGGGATTCCCTATGACAGTTTCAAATGATGAAACAGATTTAGTAATAACAGCTCCCATTCCTAGTACCGCTCCTTCTTTTATGATCATAGGTTTTGCGGGTGTTCCTTCTCGAATAATCACGCCTGTACCGACATACACGTGATCTTCGATGACCACATTTCCATTACAATGCACATTAGGAGCAAAGGTTACGTAGTCTCCAATGATACAATCATGTGCAACATATGAATATATATTAGCATGAAAAAATTTACCTATTTTCACGTTAGATGTGATGGTAGTATAAGGACAAAAAATTGCGCCTATACCTACTTCGTTATGATCTAACTCTATGCTATTGCTTGCATTGATTCGAAATGGTTTTGCTCCTTTCTGCATCATTAATTCTGCAATTCTTTTTCTATTGATATGATTTGCAATGGCAATGTTAAAATATTTTTGCTTTGCTTCATAAGAAAAAAATTCATCGATAGTTAGCACTTTATAACCATTTACCATCGTTTCATCAGTCTTTTGTTCAACCACAAATACAATTTGATATGCAGAGTGTTGTTCTGTTAATTTTAAAAAATGATTAACAAGCGGCATCACTTCACGCCCAAATCCACCGGCGCCTACTAATCCATATAATTTCATAATGTTACCTTCGAGTTTTTCTGGGATTCAGGATTAAATCGTGTCATGGTCGCCTGGCCCAAGGCATTGATTCCATCACGTTTAAGAATTTTAAAAATAGTTAAAAAAATAACTAATAGAATAGCTGATAAAATAAAATCAAATATCCGTTTTATCCATTTACTATACATGTATCTTCCTAGATTATGTTTTATTATTTATAATTTATATGTTTTAATATACGCAATCAATACTAATCGATGAATTAATATAAAGGATGATGTTAATGATTCAAAGCGCTTTAATCAATAAATTAAACAATAGAACAGCCACCATTGCAATTATTGGATTAGGATATGTCGGCTTACCTCTTGCTCTCCGTTATGCTAATGTTGGATACCGTGTATTAGGATTGGATATCGATGTTGATAAGATCAATAAACTTAATCAAGGTATAAGTTATATTGATCATATTTCCAGTGAACAAGTCATACTCGCAAATACTAAAGGATTTAAAGCTACGAACGCATTTCTGGAAGTCGCTCATGCTGATGCTATTATATTATGCCTACCCACGCCTTTAAGTAAACAACGTGAACCTGATTTAAGTTATGTTCTGGATACCATGACGGCAATCCTTCCTTATATTCATACAGGACAAGTCATATCACTGGAAAGTACGACCTATCCTGGAACAACAGATGAAGAATTAAAACCAAGAATTGAGAAAACAGGCTTAAGCATAGGCCATGATGTATTCCTGGTTTACTCACCTGAACGCGAAGACCCGGGTAATACTACCATTGCTGCGAAAGATGTCCCAAAAATATGCGGCGGAATAACATCTCGATGTTTATCTGTAGGCATAGCTCTTTATGGTCAGGTGACTACTCAAGTGATTCCTGTTAGTTCGACACGAACTGCCGAAATGACTAAACTTTTAGAAAATATTCATAGAGCAGTAAATATTGGATTAGTTAATGAGATAAAAATCTTAACAGACAGAATGGGGATTGATATCTATGAAGTTATCAATGCGGCCGCAACAAAACCTTTTGGTTTTGTCCCCTATTATCCAGGGCCCGGTATCGGTGGTCACTGTATTCCTGTGGATCCGTTTTATTTAACCTGGAAAGCTCGTGAATATGGGATCCATACGCGTTTTATTGAGTTAGCCGGTGAAATTAATAATGCTATGCCACAATGGGTCGTACATAAAATTATTGATGGTTTGAATAAACAGGGAAAACCCATTAAAAATAGTAAAATACTTATTTTAGGTGTCGCATATAAAAAAAATGTGGATGATGCAAGAGAATCTCCTGCTGTACGAGTCATGGACCATCTTGTCAAACATCAAGCCATTATTTCATATTCCGATCCACATCTTCCTGTTTTTCCCAAGATGCGAGACCATCATTTTGATTTACAAAGCACGCCTCTTACAGAGGAAATATTAACAGAACAAGATGCTGTTGTGATTACCACAGCACATGATTTATTTGATTATAATTTTATACAAGCACACGCAAAATTAATTATTGATACACGCGGTGTCTATCGTCATCCAAATTCTAAGATTATCAAGGCTTAATATGTCTAAAATAAAAATCGGAATTGTCGGTTGTGGAAAAATTTCTGAAAAGCATCTTAATTCACTCGTACAACTTAAAGATCATTTTGAAATATTAGGGGTATGTGACAATCATCCAGAAACTCTTCATAAAACTGCTTTATCACATCAAATCGATGGATTTAATGATCTTGAAACGATGTTAACTCAAAAACCTGAATTAGATATTATAACATTATGTTCGCCAAGCGGCTTACACGCGGAACAAACTATTCAAATTGCCCATATGAAAAAACATATTATTACAGAAAAACCTATGGCAACAAGATGGATAGATGGTATTAAAATGATAAAAGCATGTGATCATGCAAAAGTAAAATTATTTGTTGTCAAACAAAATCGGTATCAACCTGCATTGCAATTATTAAAAAAAGCGCTTGAAGCGAATAGATTTGGTAAAATTTATTTAATTAATCTTAATGTATTTTGGACACGCCCACAAAGCTATTATGATCAAGCTAAATGGAGAGGAACGTGGGAATTCGATGGAGGTGCCTTTATGAATCAAGCGAGCCATTACGTAGATTTATTATATTGGCTTTTTGGGCCCATACAAAGCATACATGCCATGATGGCAACATTATCTATGAATATGGAAGCTGAGGATACAGGAGTATTAAATATTAGATGGCGATCGGGTACCTTGGGATCCATGAATGTAACTATGCTTACTTATCCAAGAAATCTCGAAGCATCGCTTACTGTATTAGGTGAAAAAGGAAGTGTAAAAATAGGGGGCTTATCGGCAAATCAAATTAATCATTGGGAATTTTCTGAACCACACGTACAAGATGAAGAAATAAAACAAAACATTTCTCAACAAACATTTAGTGAAGGGCATAAAATATATTATGAAAATGTTGCAAAAACGTTACGCGGAGAAGCGTCAGCCGATATCGATGGAAGAGCAGGGCTTCGTTCATTAGAAATTCTAACAGCTGCTTATCTTTCTGCTAGAGACAATAAAATGATTAATCTTCCGTTAAAACATTAAGATTTCTAACGTATTAGAACATGGAATGTTCATGAGTATTAAATTAAGCATGTCCAAATGGAATAAGCGGGGTATTGTTTTTACCTCTGATATATTAATGACAGTCATTTCGTTTTTAGGAGTCTATTGGCTATTACTAGATGTATCATTTGAAACGTTTAATACCTTTTCTCTTTTAGCCATTATAACGATGCAGGCATCCATTAATTTATTTTGTGGTTTATACAGAGGTATATGGCGTTTTGCATCTATCCCTGACTTAATACGTATCGCTCGTTCTGTTCTATTAGGTGCTATTTCTATTTTTTTGCTTTTGGAAGTCACTCATACCATCTTACCATTAAAAATTTATATAACTTATTGTATACTTCTTATTATATTATTATCTTCGCCTCGTTTAGTCTTTCGATGGTTTCATGATCATCGAAATTTTATTAAACATGGAAAAAAAGTCTTAGTCGTTGGCGCAGGAAGTGCCGGTGAAGGAATCATACGCGAACTTCGACGTTCTTCTAATCATGAAAAATTTATACCCGTTGCATTTGTTGATGATAATAAATCGAGACAGGGTTGCGAAGTTCATGGGATACGAATTTTAGGACGATGTAAAGATATTCCAAATTTAGTTAAAAAAATGAATATTGACCTGATATTGATTGCGATTCCTTCTGCAGGGTCAGGTCGAATGCGAAAAATCGTAAATTATTGTGAGCAAACAAAAGTTCCATTTAGAACATTACCTAGTCTAAAAGATATCACAGATGGGAAAGTTAATATTAATTATTTGCGAGAAGTCTTGCTTGAAGATCTATTAGGTCGTGAAGAAGTGACGCTTGATTGGGAAGCCATTCGGCATTCTATTTTTAATAAAACCATTTTGGTGACAGGTGGTGGAGGATCTATCGGGTCTGAACTGTGTAGACAAATTAGTTATCTTTATCCAGGTAAGTTAATTATTGTAGAAAATAATGAATATAATCTTTATCAAATTGATACAGAATTACGAAAATTAAATAAAGATATCCTATTACATTCACATCTATGCAGTGTAACTGATACCATTGAGTTAAATAAAATTTTTGAGAAATATAACCCTGAATTAGTTTTTCATGTGGCTGCTTATAAACACGTACCGCTACTTGAAACGCATATTAGAGTATCCATGCATAACAATATCATGGGTACACGCAATGTTGCTGTATTGTCTTCAAATCATGGCGTTAAAATATTTGTATTAATTTCAACAGATAAAGCAGTGAATCCCACGAATGTTATGGGCGCAACAAAACGAGCAGCAGAAGTATTTTGTCAAAATTTTAATTTATATTCAAAAACTCAATTTATTACGGTTCGTTTTGGAAATGTTTTAAATTCAACAGGAAGTGTCATTCCTCTATTTCGTCAACAATTAAACGAAGGAGGACCATTAACTGTGACTCATCGTGAAATTTCTCGTTATTTTATGACTATTCCTGAAGCAAGTCGTTTAATTTTACAAGCAGCAACCATGTATAAAGATGGAGAAATATTTGTATTAGACATGGGTGAGCCCATTACTATTCGATATTTAGCTGAACAAATGATTAAACTATCAGGAAAAGTAGTCGATAAAGATATTCAAATCAAATATATTGGCCTTCGATCAGGTGAAAAATTACATGAAGAGTTATTTCATGCAAATGAAGACATTTATGAAACATCACATGCAAAAATTAAACGTGCAAAAATAAGATTATTTGACTGGGCTGCTTTAATGAATATTATTGATGAAATAAGTATAGCATGTGATCAAGGAAATGAAACAACATTGAAAGAGCTATTATGCAAATTGGTACCGGAATATGTAGAATTACAAAAAACGCATTCAATATCCATCGATAGTCATGTAAAATTATACCCTGATCCTTCGTTATCTTATGTTTAATTCAATAGTGAGTCATAAAAAATGTTTAAGGTAACTCCAATCTGTCTGCTTATATTATTATCAGGCTGTAGTAGCATCATGCCCGGTATGCATAATCCTGATACTGCAAATATGCATAAGATATTCTCATCTAAAAATATGAACATTGTTTCCACTTTAATTCCTATCACAACTGATTTAATTGCTCATCAAGATCAAGAAAAATATATTTATCATGTTGCACCTTCCGATATTTTAAATATAACAGTATGGCAGCATCCCGAATTTTCGTCTCAAGAATTACAACTAAATCAACTGACAAATCTTCCAAGCACACAAGGTGCCGCGGGACAAACAGGGTATTTGGTGAATCCCAATGGATATATTTATTTTCCATTAATAGGAAATATACATGTTGCTAATAAAACAGTTGATGAAATTCGTAGCGAAATGACGATCAAACTTAGAAAATATATTAAAAATCCTCAAATTAACGTTAGAGTCGTAGATTTTAGAAGTCGAAAAGTTTATGTTTTAGGAGAGGTTAACAAACCTGGTTTTGTACCGATCAATGATCAACCACTTTCTATTACAGATGCCATCGTATTAACGGGAGGATTAGATCCAAATGCGGCTGATCCATCTCATATATACATCATACGTGGTAATATTTATCGACCTTATGTTTATTGGTTAAATGCAAAAACACCCGAAACATTGTTATTAGCTGAACATTTTAATTTAAAATCAGGCGATATATTATTTATTTCTTCTGCTCCTGCAACACGCTGGAACAGAGTACTTAATCAATTATTACCAACCATTCAAACTATTTGGTACACTAAAGCCATTATTGATTCAAATAATAAATAGCTTATACAGGATTACAATATGGCATCTTTACACACATATGCAAAACCAGAAGATCATTCAATGGATCTACAGGTTTTATTTCAATCTTTATTAGATAATAAATGGCTTATTATTAGTATAACTTTATCAATATGCATATTAACGATGACTTATGTCACATTCAAACCCAGGCAATATCAAGCTACTGTTCTTTTACAAATTCATCACAAACAACAAAATAGCTTAGGATCTATTGCTGACTCGAATAAACAGTCCAATTCGATAAATTCAGTAGAAGAACCTATTTCATTTCAAATTGCACTCATACGCTCTAAATTTATTTTACAGTCTGTCATAAAATCATTAGGTTTAGATATTTATTATAATCAAAATAAAATTCTCATTAGCGAATTAGAAGTTCCTGTTAAATACTTAAATAAAAAGTTAAATTTAATGATTGACGATCATAATCGTTATCGTTTATTTAATTTAAAAAAAGAATTATTATTGGAAGGAAACGTAGGTCAATTATTATCAAATAAAAAGGGATTTTCTATCAAAATCGATGCGATTAATACTCGTGCAGGCAGCCAATTTTATATTAAGAAACTTTATGAATCTGATGTAATCAATCAAATTCGTTCTCATTTAACCATTACTGATTTAAGTGTTTCTGGAGAAAATACGCCTAAAATGGCTGCCTTATTACAGTTAAGTTTTTCAGGTAAAGACCTTGAAAAAATCATCAAAACTATTAATCAAATTGCTTTAGTTACGCAACAAAAAGATTTGGAACGTAAATCCCTGGAATCTAAAAATACCCTGGAATTTTTATATCATCAGCTTCCAATTGTTCAAGCGTCTTTAAATGAAGCTGAAGAAAAATTAAATTTGTATAGAACTAAAAATGGAAAAATTGATATAAAATTACAAACACAATATCTTCTTAATCATTTAAGAGAAATTGATGAAGAATTAGAAGCAACTCAATTAAAAAAAATGGATATGTCGCAGCAATATACCTCATATCATCCCTTTATTATTTCTCTTAATCAAAAACATAAAGAATTAGTAAAAAGACATGATGAGATACTCACACAAATAAAAAAATTGCCCTCGGAAGATCAGGTAGCGGTTAATCTAGCTCGTGACATGAATGTGAAAAATAATCTTTACACCTTATTGTTAAATAAAATACACGAACAAGAAGTGATTAATGCCGGTATTGTAAGTGATATTCGTATTTTATCTTTTGCTACTTTTCCTGATATGCCATTTGCAATTAAAATGACTGTCATTGGTTTTTCTAGTTTGTTTATTGGACTTATATTAAGCTGCCTGGCCGTATTGATTTATCAAATATTTAGAAGACATACCATCGAACAACGGTTAAAATAATTTCTTTTATTATTGAGGGGAAATCTTCATGGGAAGAGCTGGCGTCACATTGCTTGATATAGAAAATGCTGCACGACAACTACAAGGGAGAGGGAAAACACCTACCGTTGATAATATTAGGGAATTATTGGGTACAGGCAGTAAATCCACTATTATTCAACATTTAAAGACATGGAAATCAAAAAACAATGAAGCCCAGGGAAATCTTCCTACAGAATTACTATCACTTGTCACAGGGCTGTGGGAACGGATAAATAATAAAGCCGAACAGCGCATTACCGAAATTGAAACCGCTAACAATCAACAACTTGAAGAATCAAGACAAACTTTATACCAAGTTCAACGTGAACATGCTGAACTAAAAATCAAATTTCATGAAGTTGATGAACTTTTGTCCGTAGAAAAACAATCAACCATAGAATATACAAAAAAATTACAACAAGCAGAACACGAATTTGCTAAATTAAGCGAACGTTACCAAACAGCTACACTACAAATTGATGATCATAAATCTGAAAATGCCAGGTTGCATCAATTAGCTGCAAACATCCAGGCAAACCTAGAACACTATCAACAAGCTGTACAACAGGCAAGAATTGAACAAAACTTGCTTATGGAAAATCAACAAATTCAATTTAAACAAGAAATAAATGAATTACAACGCACAATTTCAACTTATCAACAGCAACATCAAGCATTCCAACAACAAATCCATGAAAAAGATATCGATATTCACCATCTCAAAGATCAATACGATACTTTGCAAAAAAATAATCATGAGTTAGCACAAAAATTTCAAAACAATTCACATGAACTTATCATCTATAAAGACAGACATGAACAAAACCAACAACAAATGTCTATATTACAAGGTAGTTTACATAATAAAACCCAGCAGCTTTCAGAGATAGAAAAACAACTTGCTGTATTGACAGATCAATGTGATAAATTACAAAAAACTTTATTACAAAGTGATGACAAAATTGAACTCCTTAGACAAGAAAAATTGTTTTTAATACAGGAAAAATCGGACCTTATGGGACAGCTTAAATATTTCCATGAAAAAATGTCGAAAAAAGCTGTTCCTCATATAAATCAATAAGATATAAATAAGACCCGAACGATTCAAAAAAATATCGAGTTTAGGAACTTTTAAAGTTTCAACAATTTTTGTTATGTTGTTCAATAATAATGTAATTAATATGCTATAATAAACATTAAAGTCAATATGGAGAAGAGGTAACGAATGGCTTTAATTCATTATCTATGGGTAGGTCCCCCTACAAAAACTAATCCCAATGCTATAGCTGGCCATGATGTTGCGGGTCCAATTGCTATGGCACGAAATTTAAAAGCACAGAATAGCAATGATACTGTTAAGTTTTGGTGTTTAGAAGAATATAAAACTTTTTATGAGTCACAATTTACTAAAGCTGGAGTCGATAATATTCAAGTTTGCTCTATCGAAGCACATGTGGCAGAGGAAAAAAACAAGCGAAAGGAGGCAAAAATATTAGAAACTCTTATAAATACCAAAGCAAAAAGCGATATAACAAATGATAGAGTGGCCTTCAAAGATGTATTTTCCTTATTCTTATTGGCTACCCAAGGCGGCTTTTTTTTCGATACCAATGTTTTTCCAAGCGATGGAAAACGGATTGATTTAAACAAAGTTGTAACTGATGAAGTATGGGTTGCTGCTCAGACTGATGGGCTGGAAGAGGAAAATCTAACCTTATATCCAGATTTTTTCATCATGCATTCACCTGCACCTAATAACCATCAAATGCAAGCTATTCTGGAAAATTGGCTCAATGGGGTTCACGATACAGGGATGCTTGAGATATTTAGAATATATTCTTATGTCTTTTTAATGGAGCCTCCCGAGCTTGAAAAGTACAAGATTTCAGATCTAGATCATTTGTACCTTTATAAAGAGCAAGATAATATTTTTTATTATATAAAGGCTGATGATGAAAATGATGAAAAAGAAAGAAATAAAGTAAAAAAAGTGCCCTTAGAAGACAAGGACAATCAGCTACCTCCTAATGTCAAAAAAAATTTAAAATTCAACCAGTCAGCAGATCATCCTGAAAAACTTCAACATATTTATGGGCCAGATGAAGATCCTCTTTTAGATATAATAGACATCGCCTTAAAGCGAAAACACATCCATGGTTCAAAACTCACGACTGTATCTCCTATTCATTTTGTCTTTGTAATAATTGTTCATCAGAAAAATCAGATTCAATTTTTGTGGGGTGCTTTAAAAATTCGTGAATACCATGTTTATTATTCTTTAATGTAGTACGAATCGAATGACCTAATCCTGCTTTTAAGAGTGAAGACAGAGGTATGTCAAATCCTCTTTTATATCGAGCTAATCTTATTTGATTAGGTATTTTATCACACATGATTTGTCGTATAGGCCATTTTCCATATCCGGCGCGCAATTTAATAGCTTCTGGTAAAGCAAGTCCCAATTCCACTAATCTATGATCTAAAAATGGTAGACGACTTTCAACTCCATGTGCCATTGCATTGCGATCTTCATATCGTAATAATGTAGGTAAACTGAATTGAGTCACATCTTGCATCTGTCGTTTTAATATATTTTGAGTATGACTGACATGAAGTAATGAAGGTGTTGGTAAATGAAGTGTGTTAACAACTTCTTTTTGATTCAAATAGCGATGTCGATGCCGCCAATATATACCTAAAGATGACAATTCAGCCATGAGCATAGGAAATAATTGAAAGATATTTTTTACTGCAGAGAAATATTTTTTTTGCTTAACTAATTGTTGTAACCAAAATATATAAAATTTTTTATAACCCATAAAGGATTCGTCGCCACCCTGCCCTCCTAATAAAACCTTAATGCCGCATGAATGAACTTTTTGATAAAGTAAATATTGAGCGACCACACTTAAACTACTAAAAGGGGCGTCTTGCATTTCGATAGTTTTATATAAACCTTCTATCATTTCACCTGCAGTCGGCCATACATATTCCATTTTCATATTTAGGAATTTTGCACATTTTTCAATAAGAGGGCCTTCTGAATTTGCATGATCAGGGTGACCAAATGAAAATCCTACGGTATTTTTATGAGACTGATTAACAAGTGATGCAATAGTTGAAGAATCTAATCCGCTACTTAAAGAAAGAGCAAATGACACATCGGTACGTAAGCGTATATTGACTGACTGTTCTAATGTTTGATAAATGATTTCTAACAAATGATTGATATCATTCATAGGAATGCTATTTGCCTGGTTCTCAACATTTTTATCGAGCTCATAATAAACTTTATGATTAATTGATAATTTGTTTTCAACATCTAATTTAGCTTGTAAATATGAACCTGCTTGCAGGGAAAAGATTTTTTCATAAGGCGATTGATCGCTGCCATCTTCATAGACAAGATACTTTAATCCTTGGGCAACATAAGATAAATTGGGTTTTAAATTAAAAAATTTTGCAAGTTCTCTTGTTGAAGAAGCAAAATATAAAACATTTTGCACTATGATATAAAATAAAGGTCTTACACCAAATCGATCGCGGCAAAGCCATAATTGATCTGTTTGACTATCAAACATAGCAAATGCAAAAGGGCCCATAAATTGATTAAGCGCAGAAACTCCCCAATAATCAAATGCATTTAAAATTACCTCAGTATCACTATGAGTATTAAATGTATAGCCAAGGCGAATCAGTTCTTTACGTAATTCGATATAATTATAAATTTCGCCATTGAATGAAATACAATAGCGATGTGTTGAATCCCACATCGGCTGATTAGCTTGTTTGGATAAGTCGATAATGCTTAATCGATTATGGCCTAATATAGCCTGACTATCATTGCCTTTCATAGTTAGCATGGCCTGATGATCAGGCCCTCGTGACAATTGACTTTTAAGAATTTTGTCAATAAGCACATGATGTTGCTCAGTAATATAGTTTGAAAATATTCCGCTAATTCCACACATTCCTTGTGAACTCCTACTTATTTAATCTGCTTGGCTGAGATAAAGCGATAGATATAATTAAAAATAACATAACATTAAATGCCAGTCCTTTATGAACAGCAAAAAATTGAGCATAAAAAAACATACTCATTAATAAGGCTGCAAAAGCCAGATACATGATATTTTGAGCTTGAAAAGCACGATAAATCAAACTCTTAAAAAGTGTTATATATAATAATAAACATGTAAATAAACCATAAAAACCACCATAAACAAGATTATAAATACATAGATTATGTATATATGTTCTTTCTTCACCTGATAGCACGATAAAAGGATATCCAGCGCCTATGCCAAAAAATAAACTTAATATGTCAGAATTGGCCCATGTCATTAAGGCGGGTATCCATTCATCATACAACCTGCCATTGCTATAATCTGCGTGGTGTAGCGGAGAGTGATCATAAAAACGTGATAATAAACCTGTTTCAATCATTTGAATTTTTTTAAAGCATGATATGAGTAATATAATGCATATAAAAAAAAGCAAATACATAGATATTTTTTTAATTAAAGGTAACAGAAAAGATGAATTTATTTTTGATTGATAATATAAATAAAGTATTAAAAATACTATCCAACCAAAGATCATAGAAAGAAAAATAGCTCGTGTTAATGTGATAATTCCAGCAAAAAATCCCATTAAGATTAATATAAAACATAACATTTTTATTAGACTATTTTTTAATTGGACAGATAAAACAATGGGAAGTATGGTGACGGACAAAAATAAAGGCAGCGTTGTACGCTGATCCATAAAAGTAATTCGATTAATTAAGATATGAAGTGTTGTAGATGCAACACCTGAATAAATAAAATATAAATAAAATAAATATATTATCTGAAATACTCCAACAATAATGAGAGATATCATAACCATAGAAGGACGAAATGTTTTGCTAGATAAAAAACCAAGTAATAATAATGGAAAAAAATTGATATATGGCCCAATGGAGCGTAATACATTTAATAAAGGAATTCCATGTGATAATCCAATAAGCGATGAAATCAATAAATAACTTAAATATAATAGGGCTGCAAATAACAAAGGGTACTCTGTTCGATATAATTTATAATTTCGTGTGACTAGTAGACTAAAAACACCTAAAAAAAAGGGTAATATAATTAAAATTAAATCAATAAGTTCTATCGACACCGGTGCAGGGTTCGCTAAAAAAGACACGAAGACAATACAAAATAATGAAACAAATAATATCATTGCCACAAATATATTCTCATTTATAAATGATTTTTCTTAATAATTTCGTTCCTAATGCTGTGTATTTCAATAATAATTTATGATATTGTTTTTTACGTGTTTCATACACTTCTTCAATAAGCGGTGATACAGCTAAAATGCTTAACACTTTTAAATAATGCATTTCAAGTAAATGATAACGAGGACTATTCACATTTACTAAGGGTGTTGCATCATCAAGATCATAGATAGACCACCATCCTGTTGTATAATAAGGCAACATTTTTTTTAATGAATCCATACCTTGGTTCCAAAGATCATTTAACCATTTTTCATTTATCCAATAATTTAATTCCCAAATACTTATTAATGATGCCATAAATCCATTAATGACGCCTGTGGGTGTTTTAGGATATTCTTCAAAATAAAAGCATTGTCCTTCTGCAAAATAATGTAGAAAGCCATCTTCATGAGTGGGTATGGAAAACTTATTTAATGCTTTTTTTGCAGCATCTAAATAGATTATATTTTTAGTATATAACCATGCACGCAACATCACCGATGCTCCTCTTGCTTGCGCCAATGCTGAGTGCCAGGGTGCTTTTGAAGTATACCAATCAAATTCGTAATTCCACGATCCATCTTTGGATTGTATGTTTATAAAATAATCGGCATATTTAAAAAACTTATCTAGCCAAACTTGTTGTTTAGTCAAACAATATTGGTCATGCAATCCTAATGCATATTGAAATGCTGCTTCAGGATTTATTTGATTTCCAATGGGCTTATGATAAGGAAGTACTATAATTCCATCTTTATTTTCCAGTGAGTATTTAAGTTTTTGACGATAATCTATTAAATATAAAGGCGTCAATGTTGATTTTTTATAGCACATTAAATCATCTGTTGATGTTATGTTAGGTGGCTCTGGAAGATACCAAAATAATGCGGTTGATGCTCTATTTTGTAAACGTGCTATCATATAATTATCTAACAGATAAAAAAATTTTTTAAGATAATTCATCCATATTCCCTAGCGAATAAAAAATGCTTGCGTAAAAATAATAATTGCGTAAAAGGTTTAGCGACATAACCTATCCACATGATCGAAAGTAAAGAATCATTTAACTGTTTAGTTAAGATAAAAGCAATACCTGCAAAAATAAATTCATAAGAAGCAAATCTTATGATTAATGCGGTATGACTTTTATGTCTGTTGATTTTAAAATAAATAATACGCACTAATGTTGAAAAATAAAATCCAAAAATTAATAAAATGATGACTTGAATGGCAAGATGCATTAAATCATTTGTTGCTAATAAGCTAATATATAAAGATATAAATACGAATATGGAACTCAATATCGTCGAATTTATCATTTTAATTAAATAATCATCATCCTGTTGTAATTCTTTTTCCCAATGAGCTAATTTAGAGCCAATATAAGAATCAATTAAAATAAATCGTAATCCTGTATAAATTCGTATAGCGATAGCAAATAGGGATAAATATCCTGCTTGATAATTAAAAAAGGCAGCGCGAATAATAATTTGAAATAATTGTTCACCGAGTGAAGCGCTAAAATGTCGAACAAAAACTAATAAACTTGCCAATAAACTCATTTGTTTTTCTTCTTTTTTTTCAATAGCATGATTAGGTAATAATAACAATAAAATACATTGAAATAAGGGAATCATACTTGTCAAAATGACAATGCCAAAAACAGCCTGTTTATTGGATATCCAATAACAAAGCATAACACCCGGAATTAAAATGAAATTAGGAAGTACATTAATAATTTGCGCCGCTAAAAATACATTATGCCTTTGTTTATATGTAATTAATAAGGCTGCCATGAGATTTAGATAACTGCCTATCATGGTAATTATTAAAATGTGACTATCTAGACCTCCTACAGAAATAGACATAATCATGCCAATACCGATAGAAAAAGGAAGACTTATGATAGAAGCGGACAATAAAATACGTGACAAAGGAAGAATTGAAAACAAATTAAGGCATGACAAGCGCATAGCATCAATTGTCAGGCCAACAGTGTAGAATATAGATAAATATATTTGTAAGGTATCATTGGTTAAGGTGAGTCCCAATAAACTTACAATAAGAAATTCTCGTAGGATACCAAATACCATACTTAATGAAGATAAAAAAACAGCAATATGATAACTGCTATATGATTTTAATATAGGTATCATGAGAATACTTGTTCTTCGTTGAATTCTAACGCCTTCAACAAATGACTAACAATGAATTGTTGTTGATCTCTTGTTAAATAAGGATGCATGGGTATACTCATGACTTGTTTTGCTGCTCGTTCAGCAAAAGGAAAGTCACCTTCTTTATAATGTAAATTTTTAAAAACAGGCTGCAAACTTAAAGGAACAGGATAATGAATGGCCATTGGAATATGCATTTTTTGTAAATAGGCTTGAATAGTATTTCGTCTTGGAACTTCGATAGTATATTGGGCATATACACAAGTATTATTTGAAGAAACATTTATTTTTTTAATATAATCGGGTAATAAATGATTATAAAAAGATGCTATTTCCTTTCTTGCTTTTATTTCCTCATCAAAAACAGTTAATTTTGCAAGTAAAATAGCCGCTTGTAAGGTATCTAGACGACTATTTACTCCAAGTAATGAATGATAATATCGTTGACTCTGACCATGTACACGAATTTGTCTAAGCGTCATGGCAAGCTCATCATCATCCGTGAAACAAGCCCCTCCATCACCATAACATCCTAATGGTTTGGAAGGAAAAAAGCTTGTACATCCTATGCGTGATAATCCACATGATTTTCTACCTTTATAGCTTGCACCAAAACTTTGGGCAGCGTCTTCAATCACAGGTAAATTATATTTTTCGGCAATGATATTGATTGCATCCATATCTGCGCATTGCCCATAAAGACTGATAGGCATCATGCATTTTGTTTTAGACGTCATAACTTTTTCTATTTGATTGACATCGATGTTATATGTTCCTGGATCAATATCAACAAAAACAGGTTTGGCACCTAATAATGTAATCATTTCTCCATTCGCAATAAAAGTAAATGGTGAAGTAATGATCTCATCGCCTGGTTGAATCTGAAGTGCCATCATGGCTATTAAAAGAGCGTCCGTTCCATTTGCGACAGTAATGCAATGTTTCACTCCAACATAGGAAGCCAGTTTTTCTTCTAATTCTTTCACTTCAGGGCCAAGAATATATTGACCATGTTCAAGAACAGTGTTTATACGATGATGAATATCTAATTTTAAATGTTCATATTGTTTTTTAAGATCAATGAATTCCATGGAGTATCCCTACTTTTAACTGTTTGTATAACAAATTCCATTCTTTAGAAAATATTGTTTGGTTGTATTTGGACATACGACTTCAGCATCGCCTTTTAATGGTAAATCCAGTCTTTCACCATATTGACTCATCCATCCAATTTGACGGGCAGGTATGCCTACCATCAAGGCATAATCAGGCACATCGCATTTTACAACACTACCCGCACCTATAAATGCATAAGACCCTATGGTTACACCACAAATAATAGTACAATTTGCACCTAGTGTAGCGCCTTTTTTTACAAGAGTATTGCGATATTCATTTTTACGAGAAATAGCGGCGCGTGGATTATAAACATTTGTAAAAACCATGCTTGGTCCGCAAAACACGTCGTCTTCTAAAGTAACATTATCGTATATCGAAACATTGTTTTGAACTTTAACATTATTGCCTATAACGACTTTATTTCCCACAAATACATTCTGACCCAATGAGCAGTATGAGCCTATCTTTGCTCCTTGACATACATGGACCCAATGCCACACTGCTGTATTTTCCCCTATGTAAGCACCTTCATCTATGATGGCTGTAGGATGAATTTGTATAGTCATTCGCATTCCTTTCTTTCTCAATGAATAAATAATAGTATATAAAAAGATAAGGCATTGCATAAAGGAATACTTATGACTTTTTCACATTACTTGAATCCTTGGATATTGCCTCCTGGATTGAATATTGTACTAGCTATCCTAGGTATATTTTTTTATTGGCAGAGACCCATGTTAGGGAAAATATTTATCATCACTGCCATCGCAAGCTTATGGTTGGCCAGTATGCCTATCGTAGCTTATAACCTCATAGAAATATTACAAAATCAATTCCCTACCTTATATTTAAACCATCACAATGCATCTAACAAACATACTGCAATTGTGGTATTAGGCGGTGGAGATGCCATTCATGTAGAACAGCATCATAAGCATACTGTTTCAGATGCTACATTTAATAGAGTACGCTACGCTGCCTATCTTCATCACATAACAAATTTACCTATTATAGTCTCGGGAGGGACTGACGGATCTAAAGATACCGAAGCGGATCTGATGAGTGATACATTAAGAAATGATTTTGGTATCACAGCTATGATTAAGGAAGATAAAAGCCATAATACAGCTGAAGAAAGTGAATTTTTAGCACCTATCTTTAAACAATATCAATTTAACACCATTTATTTAGTCACAAATGCATGGCATATGCCTCGTAGTATGTTGAACTTTAAGAAGCATCATACTATAACTGTGATACCTGCACCGATGGGATACGAAGTATATGATCATCGTTACAGTATATTAAGTTTTTTACCTAATATTCATGCTTTAGATACGACAACTATCGCACTTCATGAGTTTATTGGTATTTGTGGGTATTATTTATATACTTGATCTGAGATCAGCTATTTTTTTTAAATATTCTTCTAATATCGCTTTACATTGAGGCTTTGTTGATGCTAATTCAAATGTAGTAAATGGTTTGTTTATATAAAACATGACCTGATTGGGATCAGCATTATTATCTAAAAGAAATATGAGAGATTCCACTTTATTGTACATAATTGCAAAATGTAAGGGGGTCACGTTTTTGTATTCGTCGTATGTTATTTTTTGATTGATATCATGACCATATTTCAATAATTCTTGCAGCCTTGAAACATCATTTTGTTGAATTGCAAAAAATACTTCTCCTGGTTTAGATCCTTTATCTGCGATATTTCGACTTAATTCTTGTATTAAACAATTTTCTTGTTCGTAAGTATAATCAAAAATAATTGTTTTTATATTATCTGCAAATACAGAGGGTAAATTGCCATGAGCAACAAACAACATAAAGTTATTTTTTACTAAGAATTTTTTATTTTCATGTTCTGAACGATTTTCAAACTTATGTGTATTATAATATCTTTTTTCAAGGTTCAATAAATCTATCATTATTACTCCCTCTTTTTCTAACGAAAGATGCCAATACTCACATGGCATATGCTTTATAGAAGATAATGCATTTAACATAAGGCCTCCCATATAGCGATAGTATGTTTCAGTATACCCTCCTTCTTGTTGAAAAATATCCTCTGCTATATGCCATTGTTGTAAATAATAATTTAAAACAGCTTTTGCTCTGTCATTATTTGATGGGGCATATAGCATCCAGCATTCAATTTGCTTAGGTAGCCTGGGAATTTTAAATTCGTTATAATCAGGTAAGATTAAAGCACTTATACCTGCTTTTGGTCTGACATTGGTATCTAGTGTATATACACCACCTAAGTCTAATTCCGCATCCGGTGTGGATCCCCCTAAGGCCAATAAAAATAATGAAAAAACATTTTTAAATGAAACACGATCTCGAACTGCGCCTCTGTTAAAATCTTGTGTGTTTTTTCCCCAACCCAGTGTTTCCCTTCCAATATGTCTTAATTGTTCTGCTGTTTGATTCAAGGTTGGATCTTCAAAATCTCTTGTTAAGAATGATTGTATACCGACTACCTCAATAGAATGATCACTAAATTGCATCCTATAATGGTCTTTATATTCCTCCAGGCACCAAAAAATGATTTTATTTGATTGATTAACTTGCGCCATATGAATAGGTCCAGCAATATCATGTCCAGAAATAACACCATCTGAACCAGATGGAGGGCCTATCCAGATATAATTAATGATGGGATGTGAAATAACTTTTGCTTTTTTGCGATGAGAAAATGACATAAATTTATACACACATTATACAAAGTGTGTATATTATGCTATTAATCTTAAGTAAAGATTAAGAGTTTGAATTTTATTTTCTTTTAATATCAATAAATTAAACGATTTAATACTTTTTTAGCTGAATTGCGGCATTTTAGTCTATATAATGGTCACATCTTATTTGTGTGATATATATTTAAGCAATCGCAATTTCGAGGCCATGATAGTGACTACCAGTAGTTTTGAAGCCGGTCCCCTTAACAAAAATGAAGCGACCTCTTTATTAGAGACCATCATTCACAATTTATTATCTGAAAACTATGAAAGCACATTCTCCATGGAAAAAGGTGAATTGATTATAGAACAAAAATCAAAAAGCGACAACGTTGATATAAAACATAATATCAGTTTGTTACTACAATTCAGTCATTTTTCACATTTAGGAACGTTTAAAAAAAATGAACGTGATTTCTATCTGATGAAAATGCGGAAAATTTTAAAAAGTAACGAAAGTTATGACAAATTTGTTATTTCAGGAGATGAAAAGCAAAATCCTGAAGAACTAACGCAGGCACTTAAATTAGCTATTGATTATTATACGCAAACTATGGATATTAACCCCTTCCTTCGCGGTGAATTTCATAAAATTAACACTCAAGATCCGGCTAAATTTCAGGATGAATGCTTTTTGCTCTTAACCACCAGTGCTTTTGTACAGGATTTTTTACAGAAACAAGCGGCGCCTCTCTCTCCTTGGGAAGAAAATTCGCCGTATAAAAAAATTAAAATGGTTCGGGCATTACGCGTAGAACCTTTTAAAGGTGAACCCCCGCTTTATGAATATTTACGCAAATTGTAGTACCCCGCATCACAGAGTGCGACTATACATACCAGAGGTTTTACCAGTTATTCAGAAAGTAAATTAGCATTAACAGATCCAAATTTCGCTCTTGACTATCAAACAGAAGAAAATAATCTCCCTGTTTTTCATGCAAAAGATGATATACATATTCTGATTCATGAAACACTCCTTCTGGAAAAGTTGTTAGGTAGACATTCTCATTTTCAGGAAGAGCGTGAAATTCTTACTGAACAAGACGCAAAAGAAACAACCGTTATTAAAAAAATGGG
>JABDBK010000026.1 GCA_013288655.1 Gammaproteobacteria bacterium
CACGAAAAAAAATCAAGCCGTGAAAATTTTAAATCGCATCAACGTGATCTCGCACATCAGCAATTACTAAGAGAAAATGCAAGACTGAAAAAGAAATTATCACAAGCAGAAGCGATTATTGAAATTCAAAAAAAAGTGTCGAAATTACTATCGGAACATGTCCTCGATCAAGAGATGAGCGAGGTGCAATCATGACTTACATCAAACAAGTCTCAGAAGAGAAAGATATTGCACTTGCAGTTTTGTGTGATAGCCTGCGGATATCGCGATCAACGCTTTATCGTATTTTCGCCAAGGGCTCGCGAGACAGTATAATTACTCCAACGAAAAAGTCGCATAATGCTCTCAATAGCGAGGAGAAACAACAGATACTGGATATTCTACACAGTGAACGTTTTGCTGATGCTACACCGTACGAAGTTTTTTATACGCTACTGGATGAAGATCAACAGTATATTGCATCAATTCGCACAATGTATCGTATTTTATTAGAAGCAGGTGAATCAAGTGAACGTCGTAATGTTCATAATCACAGAGATGCTGTAAAGCCGGAGTTAATCGCAACAGCACAAAATGAAGTGTGGTCTTGGGATATTACAAAACTTTGCGGGTATAAGCGATTTATGTATTTCCATTTATACGTAATTTTAGATATTTACAGTCGTTATGTGGTGGGTTGGATGATCGCTGATCGAGAATGCCAATACCTCGCAAAATCGCTTATTGAGGCAACAACAAAAAAACATGGAATATTGCCACATCAACTAACGATCCACTCGGATAATGGTCCTAGTATGACGTCACAGACAGTGTCACAATTATTGGAAAAAATAGGCGTGTTAAAAACACATAACCGACCATACACCAGCAATGATAATCCATTTTCAGAATCACATTTTAAGACGCTAAAATACTGGCCTGAATTTCCAGATCGCTTTGAATCAATCGAACAAGCCGAAAAATTTTGTCGGAATTTTTTTGACTGGTATAACAGCATGCATTATAACTCAGGTATTTTATTTTTACGACCATCCACCGTGCATTATGGATTGGCTGACGTGATTTTAAAGGAGAGGCATTGCATTTTAATGGATGCTTATGAGAAAAATCCTGCACGCTTTAATTACAAAATACCGGTGCTAAAAAAATTAAGGCCTGTTTACATCAACCCACCAAATATGAAATCAGAAAAAAAATCTGAAAAATCAATTGACAGAAAAACAGAGAGTATGGCTTAATTACAGCTGTTAATTCACATTAAATTTTGTCTCAAAACCGCTGACACAGACCGTATATGATATTCATGATATAGTGCGTAATTATATCTTAAATTTGTAATTAGTAATTGACAAAGCCTATTAATAAAACGATCGGACATAGCAGAGGCAAACACCTTATTTGGATTGTTTCTAATATTTTTTATAGCTTTTAAAAACCACTTTTGGATATCTTTGTCGGAGTGTGGATACATATTAGAAAATTTATCTATTATGTCTTTTCGAAATGCTTTAGGTACTGACAGAAATTTTGCATCTGTGATTCCATGTAACAATGAAAATCCTGATCCATGTAATTCAAACAATCGTTTAATAAATCGTTCAGCATTATAAAATTGTGTCATAAATTCTTAATCTTTCTACTTGCAATACCAATAGCCACACTTTCCAAAAGCTTCATGTAACGATAAAATCCATCATATTGCTGACAAAATAAATCTATAGCATCGTGAGTGTTCGAATCCATGATTTTTTTAATATCTCCCATTAAGTCATGGAGAGACATTAACAATGCTTCATCACCGCCGCCCTGTACAAAAATACTTTGTGCGTGTGAATCAACACGTTGCACAAGATGGGTTAGATTTAATATGACTTGCATAGCATATTCCTCGTTTGTTAAGTGCATTATATTTTTTATAAATACTCTATATTAAATAAATGTTTCAAATTTTATTTTTCCAAGCATCGCCATTAAGTTTTTCAATATATGTTTTTTCTACTATATGAATAGCTTTTAAAAAATCCCATTCAATTTCTGGCACTATTAAAGGAATGATATCTGATTGAAAATCTATATGCTGTTTTTTTAAATACATGCTTTGTTCAAACATGGCTCGGGTAATGGATTCATTATTATGTTTACAATAACGTGTAAAAATTGAAATAACAAGTTCCGCATCAATCATGCGTTTTTCTGCCGTATACCAAAGATCAAATAAATCCCTGCCTTTTCTTCTCTGATATAAAGCGCGCAACTTTGTGCCCATTAATTCTTCTAATTGATAGGTAACTATATTTGTTGATCCTTGATACCATCCAGAGTTAACTACATATTCTGGTGTTTGTAGGGGTTGTACATTGAAATGTTCCGTTGTATTAATTTCAATTTTAAGTTTTGCAGGTGTTCCATCAACAGCTGAATATCGATAAATGAGTTTAGCACTTCTTTCCGTTAACTTTCGCTTTGGCTCCCCTAGCCAATGATCTAATGCTTTGCGAATAGCATTTATAACTTCTCCAATAGGCTCCGCTCTTATTTGAACTAAATCAATATCCTCAGAGTACCTTGCAGGTGGTTGAATATATAATTTATTAAGCGCGGTCCCACCACGAAATACTAATGATGATTTAATCAATGGCTGATTAAATAACTCGACTAATGCACGACTGATTATTAAATCTTGCTCAATCATTGCTAATGTTTGCCAAGGTGCATTCGGTCGCCACTGTTCAATAAAATTTTCAGGAATCATAAATCACTCTCTATATCAGTATTTTCTATTATCATCCATCGATGATCTCTTGGCTTTCCTTTAGTTGGCAGCTCTGGTGCTAAAGCAACAGGAGTAAGAGATTTATGAGCTATGTGTTTATATAAAAGTTGCACAACTTTTTTTTGTTTTTGTTCATCCATAGAGTCAATATGCTCTAATATATATCCTAACCTTTGTATCAATGATTTTTTTTCTGATTGTTCAAGTAAAGTTATCAACTGTTTCGGATCAATTTCTTCTATCAATTCACTTAATACGGTTGCTATATGATTTAACCCACCAACTTGGTGTGAATATATCAATAAATCCATTGCAGTCAGCTCAGGAGTGGCTATAACTAGATATCCAGTTTTAACGGGTATCTTCTTGATAGGTAGGTTTTCCAGTGATTTTTTATATATAAATTCAATTTTTATTTTTCCACATATGATTGGTTTTAATTGCTTATTCACCATGACTTGAAAAATTTGAGGCTTTTGATGAGAAGCTCCAAAGTATAGTGCAGAAGATAATAAACATACATAATAAGGCAATTCCCAATGTTGCATAAGAATAGGAACTAATTTCTCGGCAGGTAAACAACCTAATGACTGATGCTCGGGTGGCACGATAACATAGAGATTTTTTGCTGGGCTTATAACTTCGCCTTTCTTCTTAAGCTTATACATGCCACAAATAATCGCATTTCGAGAAACATGCAAATCAGTTACAGCCTTCTCCAAGGTAAATGATAAGTGACCTGATGCTCTCACAGATTTAATGTAATTTTGAAAAGTAGTCATATAGGTAAAAAGTCTATTTTGGACATCATATCTATATAATAAACTAAATTTTCTATATTGTCAAAATGTCTTAACTAGACATTTTGATAATATTTATCACTAAGGTATGTATGCACACGGAGTTGCATACTCCAATTCAAGTTTATGGATAGATATGGCATCATATTCGAAATAAGCAAAACATATGAAACAAACGAAATATATATGGTAAAATTTAATATATAATTCATATAGTTAGCTAACTCACGATAACCTGTATTCTAGTGTGTTAAAGGTCTCTGCGGCTAAATTCTTAGTACAGAAACTGTATTTTGTTACCCTGTTATGTAGTAATGTAACTCATCATTTATGGTCGAATTGCATTACCTTGATTTTTGAACCACAATAATTACCATTATTGGCTATTCTTTTCCTGCGGAAATAAACTTGATGTTCTGGTAAAATAATGGAACGTTTTTGTTACTGTATATTTTATGGATTTTTCCATTCTGAATTTAGTGCCAAGGTAACCAGATGTCTGATAAGAGCGATGTCAATCAACGTATTGCGAAGACGTTGGAAAAAATTAAAAATTCACTGGACAAAAAATCTAATATAAAGACTGAAAATACAACTGATCCGATTTTTGATTCAGATACAGGAAACCTTAATACCCCTACAAAAGAAGAAGAAACTCTCAATATCTCCACTGAAACAACACTAATCAAAGATAGAAAATTTACCAACTTAAATTGGATTAAACATAATCATCAGGAACTTACATTTAAAAATTGTACGATATCAAATTCTGACTTTTCTGCTTCAAATCTAGACGGATTGCGACTTATACATTGCAAAATATTTAATTGCGACTTTGAAAAAGCGAGTATACAGGACGGTTTTTTTGAAGATTGCGAATTTTATGATAAAGATAAGCAAAATGGATGTCGCTTCAACTTAGCAGATTTAAAACGGACAGAGTTTTATCGTTGCAATATATCAATGAGTACTTTTAAACGTGCTAATGCATTTCAAATTGTTGTGAATGAATGTCGTGCACAGGGCTGTGACTTTCAATTTACAAATTTCTCGCATGTTATTAGTCGAACTGCATTATTTAGTTCTGCATTTCTTACTAAAACAGATTTTCGCTATTCTAATTTTGAAGGAGTGCATCTTGAAAAATGTGACTTATCTGAAAGTAAATTTGTATCGGTCATTTTTTCAAAAGTTAACTTAGAAGAGGCTAATCTAACAAATACTATATTTTCCCCCAGCCATTATGATGGTCTATCTTTATTTAAAGCAGATTTAAGAAACGCGGAGCTAACAAATATTGATATAAGGAAAATAGACTTTACTGGAGTTAAGATATTCGAATGGCAACAGGCTTTTTTTATTGAAAACCTGGGAATAATTGTTTATCCAGATAAGACATAATTAAAGTGGCACCTGGTCGGTGCGCCGTTGTAGCAAACTTTACGGTGAAATGGATTTCTAAATTACGTTTGCATGCTGTGAAAGAGATGGCGGTTGACCCGCCGAAGTCGGCTGTCAGAAGCAGGCTTCAAACCACTTCAAGCGGCTGTCATTTCGTAGTAGTGATGAAATGATTGTAATGATCATGGAGCGAAGGGACTGCATTAGGTGGTCGTATTTAATATTCAACTGAAATTTATTTTCAGGAGGAAATGTTGGAAAACACCAAAGCATTTAACATACCAAAACAGCTGGTGATGCAAGCCTATAAGTTTGTAAAAGCCAATGCTGGAGCAGCCGGTGTCGATCAACAAACGCTGGATGATTTCGACAGAAATCTGAAAGATAATCTTTATAAAATTTGGAATCGCATGTCATCAGGGTGTTATTTTTCACCTCCAGTGAAAGCAGTGCCAATACCAAAGAAATCGGGAGGCGAACGCATTTTAGGAGTACCCACTGTCGCTGATCGAATAGCACAAATGGTAGTAAAACTTGTTTTTGAACCTCTAGTCGAGCCGTTGTTTTTAGCAGATTCGTATGGATATCGTCCAAACAAGTCTGCATTAGATGCGGTTGAAATTACCCGCAAAAGATGCTGGCAATCAGACTGGGTCCTAGAGTTTGATATCAAAGGATTATTCGACAATATACCACATGATTTACTCATGAAAGCGGTACAAAAACATACGGAGTGTAAATGGGTATTGCTTTATATAAAACGTTGGCTTGAGGCTCCAATGCAATTAACCGACGGAAGTAAAGTAATACGAGAGAAAGGTACACCACAGGGTTCAATTATAGGTCTCCAGTGCAAGAACCCCCAAAAGTGTCGAATCTGAGTTACGCAGCTTCCCAGAAGTGTTGTTTTAAGTGCATTTCAAGTGCCTTGGCCATTTTATCGACATCAATATCCCCGGTACTCTTATAAAAACTATACCGTCCTGTAAATAAAATATGCGCCCATGCAATAGGTGAAATTCTAGCAAACTCATTGATAATTCGTTTCTCAACACCAGTTGAGAGCATTTTTTCATACACAGCATTCAAGATAATGCTATTGTAAGCAATGATGCAATTGGCAATCAGTCTCGCTGAATGCGCGCTGATACGATTATCGACTGTTCTCTTCCCCTTAAAAATACCACTATAAATTTTACGAATCAGTCCTTGTAATTGATGGTACTGTTCCGTACGATTCCTTGCAGTGCGTAATACCTTCCGTAGCTGCATATTACCAATTAAATTTAAAACATGGTTACTTTTAAATATTTTATTATATTCAAATAAAGCCATCCGCAATCTTGCATAACGGGCATGTGAATTTAACTTTTGGATAATATTGCTCTGCGTATTTTCTTGCAGGATCAATGATAATAATATCCGCAGTATTCCTCGTTTTTGTGATTTTATTAAATCAACTTTGATGGCTGCTTTAGGACGTACTATTCCTGTGTATTTATCAGGTGATTTCACCGAATATAAATCATTAGCTGCATCTCTAATATTTTTTATACTTGGAACGTAATCCACATCAATTGAGTCTAATGCAACAAAATTCAGCTTATTCAGCGAATGATTGTCACCTGTCACCATATCAATGTCGATGTCAGTTTTATTGTTGTAAATCATGTCATAAAGGGCATGTCCTTCATATTCATTTAGACCAATATTTTTTGCGTTAACCGCAACAAAATTTGCAATCAAGGTGTAAAGTGATATTCCTCTACCTTTTCCGAGATATTTTTTGGAGTAACGGGATTGAATAGTGCTATTGCTGGTAGCAAATTTCTGTCCGTCAGCATCGGCGATAATTTTGTTTTCTAGCAAATTCCATATCTTAAAAATGGGTAGTGATTTTATGAAATTAGCTACAATGTCATTCACACCAGATACGGTATCAATACGAATATAGTCATATCGCGTAACTCTTAATATATGCAAATCAATGTCTGACATATCCGCCATCTTATAGACTCCAAACCCAAACGCTTCAGAAAGTAAGCATGCATTAATCGCAAGGGGAATAGGCTTTTTTCGTTTAATGTAACGATCTTTTTGATGAGTAAATCCATCTCTCATATGGGTACGATCCCCAATAAACATCAACAAGTCAGCGATTTCTACTTTTGGTAATGTCTTGAAAAATGCATCCTCAAGGTTCTCACTGCTATCATAAAGTAAGCTCCACTCTTGTTTGCCTGACTTGGTTTTAATATTCAATCCTACATTCATACCAAGATTGATATTTTCTGTTGTTTTGTCCCATGTATGATCTAACATTTCGAGTGCCTTATCGAGACGTTCATCACAATAAATAGGAATTTTGGAGTAACCAAACTTTGTTGCAATTTTTTCAACATCATCAACAAGTCCATCGGCAACTAAATCATGGTCAATGTCACAATAGGTAACGCTATCATTACAAAATAACCTTCCTCTATCGATATGGTGAAACATTTTCTGATAGACATAAAATTCAAATAAATGAGGGTTTACTTGCTCATCATCAGAATCATTTTTCAAATAAGGCATCATATTTTTTGGTATAGAGGATAATAAATCGACTGGCAATTGTAATTTAGAAGGTGCTTTCCCATCTGCATAGTGCGTCTTAAGAAAATCAATTAGTTTTGTAAGTTTACTGTTTTCTTTGTAAAATGAAAATGGAACTGATAGTAATATAGGGCGAAGATATAATGCAAATTGACGTGATGATTCTAAATAATACTTCCATTTCGCTGCTTCTTTATCAAATTTATTACCTTCAAGAAATTCTGCTAATATTGGAAATTGTTCCTCGGGTAAAATTTCATAAGCTGCTTTGCTTAATTCATTATAATTGAGTTCTTTTCCGCGCTTCGGAAACCATTTAAGAAATTGCGCTAATTTCGGAAAGTCTGCGACAACTCGAGAGGCATGTTCCATCATCGCTGCTGCAGCATAAATTTTTCCTGCATCCATAATACTTCTGACATGGTAAATGAAACTAATAATTAAATTGTCCATTATTTGCTGGTATCGATGATAAACAAAGCAAATAATATAGAGATATTGCTGTAGTTGGTTGATTTGTCTTAGACGAGAGGCTGGATACTGTTCTGCAATATCGGCATAGTAACGCACGGCATTTTTAGAAATTTTTAATGTCGGTATGAATTCTTTAGAAAACTCATATAAAACCGCAATATTTTTTGCTTTTTTAACCTCAGATCGTACTGCCGTAAATTGAAAATCCTTTTGATCGGCACGAATAATATTCAAATGAGTAATTCCATCCTCCTTATTCATCAGATCTGATAATTTTTTTAATTGATCATTTGGGATTTTATCGATAAGTTTATTTATTCGATCTTCTTCAATTGAATAAGCAGCAGTAAACATGTCTTGGATGGTTCTATAGCTTGGGATGATAATTTTTTTATTTTCAAAATAATTTAATAATTGACGCACAGCACCATGGCTCTTTGGATAAAACCTTATGAGTTCACATATGTGTGATTTTACAGACTCTATATATTCCGAAGACCATTCTTTATAATTAAAAAATTTAAGAATATTCTTTTTTTGTTGAATAATAACGTCTCGCGATATCTGGCCTGTTAGGTTTGATTTTGTATCAAAACAATAATACGACATAACGTATTCAATATCAGCAATGACATCTTCTAATCTAAACTTATAAAATTGCTGCTTTGCTTTAAAATAGCCAAGTTGCAAGATAAAATAAACACGTGTTTTAATATTTGAATATTGATTTAATAGAGCAAGTTCTATCTCATCATGGATAGAAAAATATAATTCTCTTTCATCATTATTGAAATCTGGCCTATTGTAAATATCGGCAATCTCAGAGTCAGACAATAACTGAATACGCTTCGTAACAGCCATTTTTATTATAAACTCGTTAAATATGCATTTTTAAAATTATTATTATGCTTGATGTTCGTATTTACTTATTTCAACGTTTCGATAGCGTAAGTACTTATACAAGGTGCTTTTAGAGATATTTAATTTTTTTGCGATCTGCATCACTGAAAGTTTGCCTTCGCGATATAGCGTTTCTGCAGCATAGGCTGTTGCTTCAGATTCTTTTGGAATACCGCGTGGTCTTCCGCCTAAACGACCACGTGCACGGGCTGCACTCAGTCCTGCCTGTGTTCTCTCTCGAATAATATCACGTTCAAATTCAGCCAATGATGCGAAAATATTAAAGACTAGTCGCCCTTGAGGTGTGGTGGTATCAATAGGATCGTTTAAGCTGCATAACCCTATGTTTCTTTCTATTAGTTTCTGAACAAGTTCAACGAGATGTTTTAGTGATCGACCCAAACGATCAAGCTTCCAGACTACTAAAACATCGCCTTCTCGAAGCTGCTTTAAAACAAGATCCAGTATTGGGCGGTCAGACTTAGCGCCGCTAACGATTTCTTCATGAATTCGTTCACAACCGGCGTCTTCTAACGCGATTATCTGCATATCCAGATTCTGTTCTCGGGTGCTAACGCGCGCATAGCCTATTTTCATTCAAACTCCTTTACTTTTCAGTTGATTATCCTTTGTCCATGGATTTTGATTCTCATTAAATGAAATATTTAGTGGACTTAGGTTTCGAAGACCAGTATATTAGCCGGAAATTAGGTCGTTTTATACCTCTTTTTTAAAAACTTCAAGGGTATAAAATAACGATCGTTTTAATGAACTATGTAATGATAATAATTTAATGTTTACGAGGAGATGAGAATGTCAGGTAGCAGAAGAAATACTCTCGTTTTTTGGCAACATAAAACTAATGGCTTTTTTGGTGGTGGTAGTCATTTATCTTCAATAGAAGAAGCAAATGAATTTGCGAGATTTAATAATAATACAGATCCGTTTTGCAGATTTAGACCTGTAACATTAACTGATGATGAGTTGAAACAAATCGCAGATGAAAAATCCCAAATCAAAAAAGACGTATCATTGGAAAAGTTTAATCCTTTTTCCCCGAAGGCTATCGCTTATAAAAAGGAAATGGAATCTTTTGCAAAAAGCAAAGCAACTGTTGCACTAGGTCTATTTTTAAATGATGATAAAAACCATAACGGACAAAAAAATCAATCTCCTCTAAAAACAGTATTTGCTGGGAATTATCTTTTTGATTCTCATTCAGTCAAAGAGATATTCACCTTTTTAGAACCAGAGGATCCATTCCAATCAATAACATCAGACAATTCATTTACACCTACTAAAAAGGCTTAATCTTCTTTTATGATGGATAATAGCAATATCTCTATGTGGGGTAGATGATACGTCCTAATTTTTTCATTTTTTTATGCATTATTTTTGTATAAAACATTCATGAGAAGTCTTCAAATCCAGATTCGACACTTTTGGGGGTTCTTGCACTGGAGACCTTATAAGCCCAGTGCTAAGTAACTTATTTCTGCACTATGTATTCGACACGTGGATGCAACGAAATTATCCATCAATGCAATGGTGTCGTTATGCAGATGATGGATTAATTCATTGCAAAACAGAAAAACAAGCAAAACATATGCTTGATTGTCTAAATAAACGCTTCGACGAATGTGGTTTGCAACTCCATCCCGACAAAACAAAGATTATCTATTGCAAAGATGATAATCGTAAAAATAAATATCCTAATACATCGTTTGATTTTCTAGGATATACATTCAGACCAAGATCAAGCTGGAATAAGAAACAAAATATTCTATTTATTTCATTTGCTCCCTCGGTCAGTAAAATTGCGATTAATTCGATGCGCGCGAAATTGAAAACATTAAACATACGAAAAAGATCGGAAATAGACTTTGAAGATATCGCACAATTCTGCAATCCAATCCTGCGTGGTTGGATAAATTATTATGGGCGATTTAATCCGTCTGGACTGTACCCGATATTTCGCTATTTTAATATGACATTATCTGCTTGGGCACAGCAAAAATACAAACGCTTATATAGACGAAAAATGAAAGCGACACAATTTTTGGAAAGAATTGTGAGAGAAAGACCTAAGCTTTTTGTGCACTGGGAAATTGGTATGATAGGAGCACTTGCCTAATGGGAGCTGTGTGAATCGAGAGGTTCATGCACAGTTCTGCGAGCGGCTGGCGGGGAGGTTCCGCCGGTCTACTCACTAGGCTTCCGTACCCTTAGGCCTTATGGAGGGTAGTAACACGTATCCCGGCTTATACCGTTCAGTGTTACGAAACAACCCCCCTTAAAAATTGAATTCCATAATCAAACAGGTTTCATTCGTTTCCAACTACTATCCGGCACTTGCATGGGATCTCTTTTTGTTTCAGCCCGTTCTGTTTTCTTAAATGAGCCCTTAAAAAAACGGGTTGCCATAATACATTTCACACGACGATTAACATCGCCAGAATTTTCTATTTGTGTACGTATCATTGTTTTATTTGTAATATTGATTTCTTTTTTAGATTTATCCTGACGATCTAACTCGTTATAGTAAATCCCCCATTTAAGCAAACCATAAAGTTTTTGAAAATCAGCATATCCTTCGGGTTTTTCCATATTTTCTTTATTAAAAATAACGGTATATATATCTTTAGCTGTCAATTGTTCGCTTGCTTTATCAGAAAAATATTTTTTTGCAACAGACAGCAACCATCTGTTTTGTTTTTTAAAATACTGTAATAATGATAAAAATGAAAGTGAACGTAGATCTCTGGCTGCGGCATAAAAAGTGTCAGCGCACTGTGTTAAACTCACTTTTTCATTCCATCCACTTTCCCAACGGTCAGCATTCACAGCGTTAACATTTAAATTTTTTTGATACCATGTCTGCTCATCCGTGAGCATATATTTTAAACGCAACGGAAGAGGTATAGGCCGATCTTTTTTATTGGCATTGGGTTTATTCACCCATACATGAGCTAAATCTTGTAGAAAAAAATCCTTTGGTTGAATCAGGCGAAGAAATTGTTTAATAATAGGAAATGCTTGAGCGCCACTGATGGTAAAGCCTTTATTCACTTGAGTAAGCTCAGCCACTAATCCATCAACTGTTGTCCAAAACCCAATAACCCCAGATTCCTTTTCTTGCTGAATTTCAAAAATTTTGATTCGATAATAACTCAAAGGCCGGGAAAATTTTTCTTCTGGATAATATTTCTCAAATAATCTTTTTTCAGAAAATACATAAGAACAGAACTCTGAATTTTCTACCGTAACTTTCAAATCATTATTATTCCAGTTCAACCAAAAAACGAATGGCCCGCTGATGGTTGGGTGTAATATTTTTTGCAGTCGAGTGGTAATATTATGATTTTTATAATAGGAGATCGCTTGGACAAATTCATCTTTTTTCAATCTTCCTGTATTGACAGGTGCTCCAGTTAAAAATGGTGTATATATAAATTCTGCATTGGGGAAGAAATCATAAAAATCATTTGCGATATCATCAATATCACTGTCGTGCCAAGGTTGTTGAGGTTCATGTTTACTAATGCTAATTTTATTTTTGTTCAAATTAATTTTAACTTCGAGAAGTACCTTTTTCAGATCATTTCCACATAAAAAATCGACATTTAGCATATCATTGTCCATCTCTGTCATATTCACTAACAAATGCCTTTGATTTGTCCAGGTTAGCCATGTGTAATAGCTATGATCTTTCTTATTGTACTCAAAAAACTGTGAGTCCTTAACAAATCGAATGCCTTGAATATACCAGTTTTCTGAATTTGAAATAGCAAGTAAGCAGCTTTTATATTCAACATATTGCAGCCAAGTATTCGGAAATACTTCTTCTGATGCATGGGTCTTCCATGTCACTTTCTTGCGTCTTTTTGGGGGGCTTTCTGATTCTGCTGTTGTCTTCCGCATAGCTTTCATGTTTAAGCTAGTTTCGCTCACTAAGCGAAGTTCTGATTTTTCTATCGGATTATCTGTCTGCGGAACAACAGATTTTTCCTCTGATGGTGTTACAGATGTTTCATGTGTAGTACCCACTTGATCAGTAACAGGATGTTCCGCTTTGTTTTCATTAAGATAAGGTGATTTTTTCTGTATTTTTTTGAGGTTCCATGATCCCATAGCACCTAATTTTCTCATTTTCTTAGTGTTTGTTGATGAGGGCTTGGATCCATGATCATAAGATAATAATCCTCTTTCCGTAGCATGCGGTCTTTTAGAGTGATTAGCTGATTTTTGTTCTCGTGAGGGTAGTGTTGTCGCCTGACTTTCTTCCGTATTTAAGCCTGCTCCTTCACTTGTTAAAGGAACTTTAGTTTTTTCTATCGGATTATCTGTCTGCAAAACAGCGGGTTTTTCTTCAGGCTGCGCTTCAAGAGCAGTTATTCTATCCCGCAACAGGATAACTTGATACCATGCAACATTAGAATCTTTTATATCAGAATATTTTATTTTTTTTATAGCTATTTTCAATACCTTAATATTTTCCTGTAGATATTTATGAACAATACTAGAATTGCTATTTAATGCTATTTCGAGATGATTTACCCTCTCTCCGATCTCGATTCTACACGTTTTATCCTTAAAATAAGCTACTTCGCCTATAAAATATGTCCACAAATCAAAATTAGCAACATCTAACGACGCTTTGATGCGCGAGTCATCTTTGCTTGCTAAAGCAGCTTTGAATTCGTTTACCCATGTATCTGCCTGACTTTTGGATAAATAAGTAGGTAAACACTGATTATTTACTGGCAAGATTTTGGCTTCTTGAGTCTGAACTTCGGGAGCCATTACCTCAAGAAGCGGAACAAAGGGAATATTTGGTACTTCTAACATTCCTGGCATTGGCCTGAACAAATAGTAAGAAAATAATTCATAATCACAATCACTATTGTTCGTATTCGCTTTATACTGGAGAAGAATTTTTTCCGGCTCTGTTAGAAATAAGAGGGGATAACTCGAATAATATGTATGTAAGAAAATTTCAAACTCATTGAAAGAAACAACATCTGTAGGATCATGGTCTATTTTTGTTTCAAGATATTCAATTATGAATCTAAGAAATGCGTTATAAGTGCCGCTATTAAGTAACGTTCGATCACGCAACTCAAGTAAATAATTTATATGCATACCATCCTCATTTTTAATTGGAATTTTATATTAAATGGCATCCTATCATATAAAAACAGTAAAAAAAATAGCCTGACTCATTTATGCTCATAATTAATACAATAGGTCTAATATCTTACATTTTTATTTGAAAGCGTACTAAAACTTGGTGAATGCAAATCTATATTCATCATTTTAAATAATGCATTAACAAAACCTTTGCATTGCGTAGAACAGTTCCAACGATAAAACATCATCCTAAAGATACAGTATCTTTCGTATTACTTTTAATACCAGTGCGCTGATTTTTTTGCTCATACTTAATGATTGTTCTTTTCGCTCTTCTAGGTAACTGGTTAGCTTAAGGGAATGTGTCAATATTGACAGAATTTGCAAGTAATCAATTTCTAATAAATGGTATCTAAGTGTATTCACATTTTTGATTGGAGAATTTTTATCAAGATCGTACAATGACCACCATCCATTAGTGTAAAAAGGCAACATTTTTTCTAATGATTCAACTCCCATATACCATAAATCGATAATCCAATTTTCTTTTGTCCAATATTGTAACTCCCAAATACTGATTAGACTTGACATAAAGCCATTTAATACTCCTGTTGGCATCTTTGGATATTCTTCAAAATAATAGCAATTTCCTGGCGAAAAATAATGTAAAAATCCTCCTTTTTCCGTCGAAATAGAAAAACTTTTAAGTGCTTTTTTGGCAGATAAAAGGTATCGTTCATCGTTAGTCAATTTAAAGGCGCGCAACATCATTGATGCACCATGTCCTTGAGCCAAAGCAGATGACCACGGCGCTCTTATTTGCAGCCAATTAAATTGATATTCAAACAAACCGTTGGTGTTTTGAGTTGTTAAAAAATAATTAACGTAGTGATAGAATTGTTCAAGATCTCGAGAATGATTCGTTTCTATAAATCGATCATGTAGCCCTAACGCATATTGAAAAGCGGCTTCAGGGTTAACCTGCATGCCAAGGGGTGGATGATACGGTAGCACGATTATACCAGATGAATTGATCAATGGATAAGCTAGTTTAGATCGATAATCCAATAGATAAGTAGGGCTTTTTTGACCATACTTGTAATTTTCTAAATCGATAATATTCTTGATGTTCGCAGATTCTGTAAGGTACCAAAAATAAGCAAGCGATGGCTTGTGTTTGTGTTTTGCATATAATAAATAAGTATCTATAATTAGTTCCTTAGTATTTTTTAAATATTTCATACATAATCCTTAACTAAATGACTTCTCTAATTAATACGAAAGATTCAGCAGCAGGACGATGTATAGTGCATCCTCTTAATGTGGCTAATGCAGTGAGTGCCTCTAAAGATCGTTCATGAGGAAAATTTTTAATTTGATCTTGATAGATTTTGAATGCATTTAATTTTATCTGTAAGTAATGACTAATATCAAAAAAGATATTGGGATGAAACCCTTGTGTTAAATAAGGCGCATTCCAGTTAGTGGATGACAGGGTTTCATAAGCAAGAATCTTTTTAGGGTACTCACTGTTGTTAGGTCTTGCTGCTACGAGTGCAGAAATAAAAGCATATTGATGATCCATATGTATATCTGTGTTAAAAGGTATAAACATGAGTTCTGGTTTAATTTTTTTTAACACTTCACTTATTTTGATATTTACTTCACTATGTTCTACGCTACTTAAAGCAGTTGCAGGAAAATCAAGAAATATTGTTTTTTTTATTCCTAAAAATTGATGCGCTTTCAAAGAGTGCATTCGAGCTCGTTCAACAATTTCTTCAGTAAATAAAGGCAACATACCTTTTGTTAAAATCAGTATGAACACAGAGTGGTTTTCTTGAATCAATCTTGCGATTGTTCCGCCGCATCCTATGACTTCATCGTCTGGATGTGGTGCAATAACTAAAACATTCATTGGTTTCCATTTGATATGGATAATTTTTCTTAGCTTGACTTTTATTAAATTTTAAGTAAATTAATAAGTTAGGATGCATTCTGGCATAAAAAATATGAGTTATCAACATTATAAAAGATTTTTTGATGTTTTCTTTACACTAATCATTTTATTTATAATTTGGCCATTTTTGCTTTTTCTGTATCTGATGGTGCGCATTTTTATGGGGTATCCTGCAATCTTTAAACAATTGCGTCCTGGTTTACACGAGCAACCTTTTTACATTTACAAATTTCGCACAATGCATGATGCGAAAGATAAAAATGGTGTTTTGTTAGAAGATGGATTTCGTTTGACTCGATTTGGTACACTACTAAGACGTTTGAGTCTCGATGAATTGCCAGGGCTAATTAATGTCATTAAAGGTGAAATGAGTTTAGTGGGGCCAAGGCCATTATTAATGGATTATTTAGCTCATTACTCACCTACACAAAAATTACGACACACTGTACGGCCTGGTATCACAGGTTGGGCTCAAGTGAATGGTCGAAATGCACTTTCTTGGGAAAAATCATTTGAATTGGATGTATGGTATGTAAAAAATATCTCTTTTTTATTGGATCTCAAAATTATATTTTTAACAATTTATAAGGTGATTAAACAAGAAGGTATACATGCTGAAGGGTATGCTACCATGCCGCGTTTTGATGCTAAACAAGAAAATATTTGATTAAGTAGCAGTTAGTTCCTTATTTTGAATAGCACGCAAAATAGTTTCCAACTTTTTACACATTCTTTCGATATGATGGTGAGAGTAAACATATTCCTTTCCACGTTCCCCCATCATTTTTCTCACATTCTCAGGTGTCGAAAATAATTGAGAAATTGCATCAGCTAAAGCACGCGAATTACTTGGCGGTATTGTTATACCTGCATTGTTTAATTCAACTGGATTAAAAGAAGTATTCACAGCAAAAATAATGGGACGCGACATCAATAAATAATCAAATAATTTATTAGGGCTGATACCAAAACGATAGATAGTAGAATGTTTAAGCGGCATTAAAAAAACATCTGCTTGGCTTAAAATAGTGTAAATTTTGGTTTTTGGAACCGGATCCAGAAATTGAATGATTTGAATTTTTTCCTTTATTGTTCGTTCAATTAATCGCTTTTTCTCAGGCCCATTACCAATTAAACAAATTCTGATTTTTTCTCCTATTTCTGTATTTTGCAATAATTTAGCAGCGTCGAGGCAAATATCTAGATCATTAAGAATGCCATGAGCCCCTGCATACATGATAGTAAATTTTTTTGATTGCTGATCGCATATAGACGATGGATATAAATCAGGATCAATAGTGTTAGGTATCCATACTATTTTCTCTTCGGCTACACTAAGGTGGATTAAATAATCTTTAATACCTGGTAGCAATGATATAATTTGATGCGCATCTTTATATAGTTTACATTCAATTTTCTTCATGAGATAAAAAAGTGGATGATATTTTGAAAAATGTTCGGCGAGTGAATCGGGCCAAATATCTCTTACTTCTAATAAAAAAGGAACATTAAATCGCTTAGCGAGGATGGATGCACTGAATGCTGCAAAAAGATGAGGACTGGAGCCAAGAATAACATCAGGTGGTGGAAGATGCGCAGTATATTTTTTTTGTAATAAACGAATGCTAAATGATAACATATTCCAAAGTCTTGCCAGCGTGTTACCACGATAAGATCCTGTAGGAATCCACATAAATGGTATTTGATAACGAGAGTCAATCTCACCTAAAACTGTATTTGTTTGAATATATGAATGCGCAAAATGGTTATAATTAGCGGCAAAAATTGTGATTTCATGGCCATATTTAATCAGTTGTTTGGCAAAATTTGCATGCCGCGTCCCTCCGGCATTGTCATACGGAAGTGCGTAATGATTAATTATCCAAATTCTCATTGAGTAGTCCAATTAATTACTTATTATTTTTTCCAGTTACCATCACAAGCCAGCTTAATTTTATAAATAATGGTAAAAAAATTTTATCAATTACACGAAAGAATGGATATAGTTTTTTAAAAAGAAAAAATTGCGTTAGTGGAGTAAATAAGTTAGCAAAGTAAATATTTGAATCGTGAAAAGATTTTTGAACAGCAGTTATTTTTTTCACAGTAAAATGGTTCCATGGATAAGATTGATAAGGAAATTTAATTAGTTTAAGCAATAGTCTACCGATATAAGTAATAGGGTTATATTTCAAATTTTCAATAAAAATAAAATGACCTTCTGGTTTTAAAACCCGACGAATTTCTTTGAGAATAGGTTCATGAGTAATATATTGAAAAAATCCACAAGAGAAAACGACATCAAAACTGTTATCAGAAAAAGGTAATACGCCATCTATCTTTTGACAAATAAAGTGGCTTCCTCGATTATTCATGCGCGCTTCTTTAATCCTTTCTTCACTTGAATCTATGCCTGTGACGTTAAAGCCAAGCTTAGTAAAAATTAAGGATTTATTTCCATCTCCACAGCCTAGATCAAGTAAATCACTGTTACAATTGTTACGATAAATAAATTGACACATAGGAGAGATGAAATCAGTAAGGAATGTTTTATTTCCCCAGCCGCGATATTCATTAGACCACAGCAGTTCCATATCGTAAAATGAATAGTGATTGTTCATATGCTTTTCCAGTGTATCCATTTATAATGATTTAATAAGACTATTAAATCAAGAAAAAGAACAATTATACGATTCTGAAAAAACGATGACTCGGAAGATTCGTTGAAAAATAATTACACACTTGGCGGCCCATCGGGCGTAGCTTCAGTGGGCCAGTAATGGGGAAGTTTAGTCCATCCTGTCATTATAGAAAGGTTAATTTATCTCATACTATTTTTTATTTAAAATTTAATGGCTTTGCTGCTTTCAGCTCTTTGGAAACTTCGCCTGCATAAATTTGTCCATTATCCATCGCGAGCTTTAGGATTGGAGCTCCTTCTTTAAAATTCAGTTTATCAAAAGATATCCAAAACACATTCGGTGTAGTTGCAGAATCAAAATAATATACCCGATTTTTTTGATCGGAAATAGTGCGCCACAAGGTTGTAGCTATGTTCGGCTCATTAGGTGTGTTAATACCAATGGGTACTGATACTGCTCGTATGACGGACAGTACGCTGGCAATTGCTTGATTTAAATATGTTTGACCTGGGACACTTTTTATAATGTTCTTATTAGATTTTTTAGGAATGACGTCAATGAAAAATTGCGTACGGGCAAAACGATCTGCGGCGCGAGATGTACCCGGCAAAAAAACGGTACCACCAATGGATTGCCAGTATTCATTGAGTGCTAACTGTTTTGAATAAATAGGTGAATTAGTCATGACTGAGTATTGTGGACCATGATGAATGACTTGTTTGCCATCTATATATTCAAAAATCGCAGAATCGCCGGAACTATCTGATAACGACAAATGAGCGGTTGCGGGTCTGCCATTAGGAAGATTGAATGATTGAATAAAGAACGGTTTGGCTTGCAAGGCATCCACTGCTTCAGCTGCTGTCGCAAAATTGTCCAGCGCATATTGACCCCACAAGCTGATTGATATCGAAGGATTCTCGGATGAAGGTTTTCCATAATCGGATTCAGCAAGATATAGCAAATTCATGACAAGACCTTTTTCATTCATACCATCTACACTTGCAAGTTCATACATGCTGGTCACGACAGAGCCATATTTTGATACCCACTCAGCTGAGTTAGAACCTGCTTGACTTGACCGCTTGATGCCGCGAGGAAACACCCAAATGTTTGGATCATTAAAATCATTCCAATCCATTGAACGTCCGGTGATAATGGTATTCTCTGAGCCATGATATAACGCTCTGGTGCAGGCATCTGCGGTTGATAGGCAAAGACTAGTCAGCAATATAGCGCTGAATAAAGTGAGTATGGAGTTCTTCATAACTCATCCTTGAATAATTAACTATGACAATGTCAAATATGATACCATAACTTTTACAATGAGGTGGTTTTGTATTGTCTTGTTTCCGAATAAGCCTAGCTTTATATGGACACCATCTTTTATGTTAAAATTTATATTTGGAGATATGGCTCACGAGTTATTACTTGAAGGCCAACATGTTCATCCTAAACGATTATTAGAATTAAAGTTTAAATTTAAGCATCGAGATATTGAATCGGCATTGCGACATCTTTACTCTTTATAATTGTTGAAAAGGCGAAAACCGTTCAAAATTTTGAATATAGCAGAATGAGCAGAAAATATTAGGTTAGGAAACAAACACAATTTTTTTAACAAATTCAGATTTTAGTTTCATATAGGTAAATCATGCATAAGTTTATCCTCATTTTTCTAAATTTGTAAATTCTGGATTGTTTCAGAAAGCGTATCAAATATATGTTTTCTTCCAATCCAATGTTGAACTCCCATTTTGGTTAACTTTTTATTAACTTTAACGTTTGCCTCACAAAGATAAACCAGAATATTTCTTTTGTGAAATTCTTCAATAACTTCAAGAAATGTTTGTAGTCCAGTCATATCCATAAATGGGACATCTTTTAAACGAAAAATAATAATTTTAGGATCCGTGTGAGTTATGTCAAATGCATGTTCAATTTTTTCAGCTACCCCAAAAAAGAAAGGTCCTTGTATAGAATAAATCACAACATCTTCTGGGAAAGTTAAACCATGATCTCTAAGTTCGTCATCAAGTGCTTCATGATGTTGTTGCTCGATCGAGACGGATTGACTCATACGACGAATAAAAAGTAACATAGCTAGAATGACGCCTATATTTACTGCGACTACTAAGTTTGTAAATATCGTCAAAAAAAACGTAACAAATAATATCAAAATGTCAGAGCGCGGCGCATGTTTTATCATATAGATAAAATGAGGTATATCGCTCATGTTATAAGCAACTACAAAAAGAATAGCTGCTAATGCACATAGTGGAATATTTTTTGCTAATGGAGATAGAACTAAAATGACTAACAGTAAGAAAATGGAATGTACAATTGCTGCGATTGGACTATTACCACCATTTCGGACATTCGTAGCGGTTCGAGCAATCGCTCCAGTTGCTGCAAAGCCTCCAAAGAGAGGTGAAAGAATATTTGCTAATCCTTGTCCAATAAGCTCTTGATTGGAATGATGTCGGATCTTCGCCATTCCATCTGCGGCCGTAGCGGATAGCAATGATTCTATTGCGCCTAAAAGAGCAATAATAAAAGCGGGACCTATTAAATTTAAAGTTTGATTCAAATCGATGGAAGGTAAATGAAATTGAGGCAATACAGATGAAATGCCTCCAAAAGTGCTGCCAATCGTTGCAACCGTTTTAAATTGAAATATTGATTGCAGAACTGTTGCAATGATCATTGCAACTAAAGGGCCAGGAATTCGTCTTAAAATTTTTGGCGTTATCCATACTAAAAACAATGTTAAGAAAGCTAAACTCGTCGTTGCTAAATCAAAATGAGGTAAGGTCTCCATTAACTCGAATAATTTTACATGGAATTTCGCATTTAATGGTATATGTAGTGATAAACCATAAAAATCCTTCCATTCGCTGACAAAAATAATAACACCAATTCCGCTCGTAAATCCAACAATCACAGGGTCTGGGATAAATTTGATGACATTACCTAATTTTATGATACCCATAAATAGTAAAATAAAACCCGCAAGCAAGGTTGCAACTTGTAAACCTTCCACCCCATATTGAGCAGTGATCCCTGCAAGAATAACAATAAAAGCTCCAGTCGGTCCTGCAATTTGTACTCGACTGCCACCCAATATGCCTACAACGAGGCCAGATACAATAGCCGTATATAGGCCCTGCTCAGGAGGCACTCCAGATGCAATCGCAAATGCCATGGCTAAAGGTAATGCGACAACCCCAACAATGAGACCTGCGATTAAATTTGGAAACCAATTCTTTGCTTTAAATAATCCGGCCCGATAAGCTTCAACTATCGCTATCATTTTTTATCCATTAAATAAGGACCTGCTTTTCCAATTTCAGAAGAAACATTAAATTTCTTGAAATTCATAATAAATGCTTCAATTAATTTGTTAGCATATCGATTGTAATTGGCTTCATTTCGCCTGCATAAAGTAAGCCGCAAAGTAAAATTCGTTGAGTTTTAAAATCAATGATTAATGCAGCATCACTATTAACGCCATCGCTTTTAGGATCAGTTTTAAGTTGAGAAACGTTAAGAAGGGTCCATTTTTTTGCAAGGATATTTGAAATGAATGTTCGAATAAACAAGTTATAACAAAAAAGTTGATGCCAAGCTAGATCAGTGACGACCTCAACAGGGATTTGATAACGTTTATCAGCACCAACAGCCAAAGTAGAAATAAAATGTGTCGTCGTTTTTAAATAATCTTCTGCACGTTTCCATAATTTTTTAAAACAATCCGTTGAAATGGGCTGGTTTATTGTACCCCATGCTACGTCATTTTCAGTCACATCGTTCAGAACGATAAATCGATCTTGAGGCGAACGTCCAGTACGAAAACCTGTTTTAACAGACAGTGCGCCATTTTTAGACAGAATTCCTTCTTTACGCTCAATGGCCATATTTAGTAGCGTTTTTGCTGGTAAATTGCGATATATGGTATTTTTATTTTCAGTTTGAGTAATCATTTTTGACATTTTAGCCGCCTCTTAATCCATCGAAAATAAGTCGACAAATTTATACCATATATCGGTATTCGAGGCACGATTTTTATTTACCCTTTTTGTCTTGGACGATGAGTTTTACTCGAATATGTGTTTGCCTAGCATGCCAAATGTCCCATTGGATTTGTAGGTTAAGCCAGAATTCTGGCTCCATTCCAAATGCTTCAGCAAATGCTAAAGCAGAGTCTGCGGTTACACCTCTGCGCATGTTAATGATTTCGTTGAGGCGGGGATATGTCCACCCTAAATGTTCGGCAAATTGTTTTTGTGATAATTCAAGTGGCTCTAAGAAGTCATTGTATAATATTTCACCTGGATGATTGGGTGGTTTATTTTTTGGATCCATTTTATATTCCTATTTATTTTTAATTTGAGATCATATATCCATAAGCAATTTGATTGAAATAGTTGATTTCAAATTTTATATCCTGCTCACTCGATGGCATATGTCTGATAATGAATTTTAAAAAAGCCAATACCTTATATCCTGACCATAAGTAGTAAAATTTTACTGTGCTTTGTGATAAAATTTTAATTGCAGAATCTAGGTAAGAATCCCCATTGATAAACAATCAGGATTCCAAAACAGAATGTTTTTTCTGGGTACTCAAGTCCGAATTGCCTTTGATAGTATTACTGACGAAGAATTACAGAATGTTGCAAAAAAATTAAATAATAGACCGCGCAAATGTTTAGGTTACAGAACACCATTTGAAGTATTTAGTAAATCATGTGAAAAACGGGGTGTTGCACTTCGTATTTGAATCGGCGCTCCAAACCTAAAATAAAATGCACGCCTACTTGATATTTGTTGTTTGTCAGGGGAACATATTATCTAAATAGTTAGTTTTATTCAAGCATCGTTTGCGTAGTTGCATTATGACGTTGCTGCAAGGCATAATAACGCTCTATGGACATCCGAATTCCAACTAGAAGAAAAGGGGATAATTGGTACATTTATATCAAAATGAGGTGTTATCATTGCTTACTTCAAGGTTTTTTAAACCATACGCAGACATGTTGTTAAAAAGAGCATTTCATAATACTGCTCCAGATGTGGTAGCTAAAGAGTTTAAAAATGGAGAAAAAGCTTATCGAGGTTATGCTAGAAGAGAAAGACATCAAATTGGCTATGATTCAGCAAATGGAAAAACCCAAACAAAAATTACTTGGGAAAATGTAGAAAATCATGTTTATGAAAACAAGGGTCCTGGTACATCTATGACAATGAATTCAGAGATTGCTCGTATCTTTGCAGGTTCTTACGGTTGCATTGATACCATAGACTTAAGTAAATGCGGAAAAGTGATCGATGTAAAAAAAACCCTTGGCGTTGATAAATTTGGTGAAGAAGAACTTCTTGTTGATGGACTAACACGAGATGCTGTCATACAAACAGAAGAAGTCCACGGAGAAGTACGAACAATACACTTAAATCCGCACTATAAACGAGCCTCAAAATAATGATGTTACAGATTACGAAAAATGTATGGATTCAAGATTCGGAAATTGAGCTAACTGCCATTCGTGCACAAGGATCTGGTGGACAACATGTCAATAAAGTCTCGACGGCCATACATCTTCGATTTGATATCAAACAATCATCGTTGCCAGACAACTTTAAAATAAATTTGCTTAACATCCATGATTATCGTGTTACATCGGATGGAGTGATTGTTATCAAGGCTCAACGTTATCGCAGTCAGGAGCAAAATAGAGCAGATGCCATACAGCGCTTGGTAAGATTCATTAAAAAAGCCAATATTATTCCTAAGAAACGTAAGCAAACAAAGCCATCCAAACAATCTATTCAAAAACGGTTAGATAGTAAAACGAAACGAGGAAAATTAAAAAAGCTTCGTCAATTATCAACATGACTTGTGTTTATTGCTTAAAGTATCTACTTTAGTTTTCGACTTATTAAGAGCTCGATATATGAGATAAAGGACAACGAATCCAAGAGGAATGAATGCAATGAATTTAAGATATTCTGTGTGATGACCTTGATCTGGAAAAGCTGATATTTGTAGCTGCTTTGCGGGCATTAGAAATCTTGGTGTTTCATAAAAATAGTTGAGATTTTGATAAACGTTGGCGATAGGCAGGTCTTTTTTTGATTTAAAGAATGATGGATGGTGCATCGAATCCATCAAAGTATTTAATTCTTGAGCTTTTCCAGTAAGTGCTGCTAAATCAGCTCCTCTTTTTTTAGGATCATTTAAATGCGTAAGAATATGATTTGCTTGCTTCTTCAAGATTTGGGTGGTTTTTGAAAGCTCAGTAACGGTAGATGGGTATTGGTTTAAAATATCTTGATTTTTTATGAAGATATTTAATTTTTCTCGTTTAGAGGTTAGCCATTTTTCAATAAAAGATGATTCTTGTAACCTTAGAATTGCTTTATGATACTCATAAGTATTTATGTTGGTAATTTCTTCAATAGGAATGGATGATTCATGAATGAAAGAATCAATTTGTTTTAATAGTAAAGACAATTGTTCCTTAAATTGAAAAACTGTATAAACTTCTCCAGCTTGCCCTAATAGTTCTATGGTTTGAGTAATGATTTTTTGAAAATGACCGAGCTCATAGAGATTAGATAT
>JABDBK010000027.1 GCA_013288655.1 Gammaproteobacteria bacterium
ATCTTACTACTTGAATGACGATTTACGATAGACATGGTGAAATAGTACATTTTTTGGAGATCATTATAAGCATATGTCTCATTTTATTCCAGATACAGAACACCCTGTTATTATCCCAAGTGGTACTGTGCATCTTGATGGAATTTTACATATTCCTAAAGATGCTAAAGGTCTAGTGATATTTGTCCATGGTAGTGGCAGCAGCCGTTTTAGTGTTCGTAATCAACATGTAGCAGCTTTATTAAATAAAGCTAAGCTTGCGACATTATTATTTGATTTATTGACACCAGAGGAAGAAGTTATTGATTCGCGTACGAGAGAACTAAGATTTGATATTGATTTATTGGCACAACGCTTAATTGACACGACATATTGGTGTTTAAAACAATTGGCCACACATGACTTAACCATCGGTTATTTTGGAGCTAGCACGGGTGGTGCTGCTGCAATTGTGGCTGCTGCTAATGAACATGATACCGTAAAAGCAATTGTCTCGCGTGGAGGAAGACCTGATTTAGCGGGGGAAGCACTCGCGCAAGTACAAGTTCCTACTTTGCTGATCGTGGGTGGTGATGATTTGGCTGTTATAGAAATGAATAAAGATGCTATGTCAAAAATGAAATGCACTGTAGATTTGCAAATTGTTCCTGGTGCAACACATTTGTTTGAAGAACCAGGAACGCTTGATGCGGCGGCAGAGTTAGCTAAAGCGTGGTTTATTAAGCACATGGTTAAAACATAAACAACCCTGTTTCGAGATAAAAAAGGTTGCACCATAAATTACAATGTAATTATAATGTAATTATGGATATTACATTTGAATGGGATGCAGTTAAAGCATCTTTAAATAAGAAAAAGCATAATATAAGTTTTGATGAAGCCAAGACTGTGTTTTTTGACGAGAATGCAATAGTGATTCATGATCCAGAACATTCAGATCATGAGGATAGATTTGTTATTCTAGGTTTAAGTAGCGTTGCTCATTTATTGGTCGTTTGTCATTGTTTTCGACATAAGGATAATGTCATTAGGATTATTTCGGCCAGAAAAGCAACGAAAAAAGAATCAATTCAATATCACGGTGATATATATGAAAAAAGAATATGATTTTTCAAAAGGGAAAAAAAATCCTTATATTGCGGATCTAAAAAAACAAGTTACTATAAGGCTTGACTCTGAAACCATTAATTATTTTAAACGTTTATCAGACGATAATGGTATTCCCTATCAAACACTTATTAATCTTTATTTACGAGATTGTGCTCAGAAACATAAAAAACTTAGCATGGGATGGAATAAATAATAGACTTTTTTTATTTACTTGATTTTCGTTAACATGAATGGTTAAAATCAACATCTTACATAACTCCCGCAAATCTCAACGTTTAGTCAACCCAGGTTACTATGAATATCAGTACAATTATCGCAACAGAATTAAAAGTTTCAGTTCAACAAGTGTCCGTAGCTATTGAGCTATTGGATGGCGGCGCAACAGTTCCATTTATTTCACGTTATCGTAAGGAAGTCACGGGTGGTCTAAGTGATACAGAGCTACGCAACCTGGAAGAACGATTATATTATTTGCGTGAGTTAAATGATAGGCGTGAAACCATCTTAAAAAGTATCATGGAGCAGAATAAATTAACCCCTGAATTAGAAAAACGTATTCTGCAAGCAGATAATAAAGCAAATTTGGAAGATCTCTATTTACCCTATAAACCAAAACGCCGTACGAAAGCGCAAATCGCGAAAGAGGCGGGTCTCCTGCCATTGGCAGAAGGTATATTGGCGCATCCGGAAAATGATATTAATATTTCTGCAGAAAAATATATGGATGCAGAAAAAGGCATTCATACTATAAAAGATGCACTTGATGGTGCAAGACATATTTTAATGGAGCAGTTTTCAGAAAATTCTGATTTACTGGGTAGTTTGCGTCATTATTTGTGGGACCATGGAATTATAAAATCTGATGTAATCAAAGGTAAAGAAACAGAAGGTAACAAATTTTCTGATTATTTTAATTATCAGGAAGCTATTAAAAAAATTCCTTCACATCGTGCATTAGCCTTATTTCGCGGACAACGCGAAGGTATACTGAACGTTTCATTAACTCTTACGGATGAAGAAACATCGATTTGCATCAAACAAATTCAAGATACATGGAAGGTCCATCAAAAAAATAGACCAGCAGATGCTTGGGTTTATGAAACAGTAAACTGGACATGGCGCATTAAGATATTTTTAAAGTTGGAATTAGAGCTTATGACACGTCTGCGTGAACATGCGGATGAAGAGGCTATTCATGTTTTCGCTAATAATCTTCGTAATTTACTGATGACATCACCCGCAGGCTCACGTGTGACTTTAGGTCTTGATCCTGGCTTACGCACTGGAGTTAAAGTTGTTATTATTGACGGTACCGGTAAATTATTAGTTCATACCGCTATCTTTCCACATGCTCCACGTAATGATTGGGATAATTCTTTAACGATATTAGCTAAGCTTTGTAAAGAATGTAAAGTTGAATTGGTCAGTATTGGTAATGGCACAGCATCTCGCGAAACAGACAAGCTTGTTTCAGAGCTTAAAAAGAAGCATCCAGAGTTGAAATTGACATGTATTGTTATTTCAGAAGCTGGTGCGTCGGTCTATTCTGCATCGGAATTAGCTTCAAAAGAATTCCCTGATTTAGATGTATCCTATCGTGGAGCAGTTTCTATTGGGCGACGATTGCAAGATCCATTAGCAGAACTTGTTAAAATTGATCCAAAATCCATTGGTGTCGGTCAGTATCAACATGATGTCAATCAGGTTAAATTGTCTCGTAGTTTACAATCAGTTATGGAAGATTGTGTGAATGCTGTGGGTGTTGATGTAAATACCGCATCAGCGCCTTTATTAGCGTGTGTTGCAGGGCTCAATGATACCATCGCAAATAATATTATTAAGTTTCGTGATGAGCATGGGGCATTTAGAAATCGTTCTCAATTAAAAAAAGTTCCAAGATTAGGTGAAAAAGCCTTTGAACAAGCAGCTGGATTCTTAAGAATTATCAATGCAGATAATCCTCTTGATGCATCTGCTGTGCATCCTGAAGCTTATGCAATCGTTGAAAAAATACTTGTTAAATATCATAAACCGATAAAAGAAATCATGGGTAATGTAACTCTATTGCGAAATTTAAATCCGCGTGAATATATTGACGAAGTGTTTGGAATACCGACCGTTACCGATATTATTAAAGAGCTTGAAAAACCTGGTCGGGATCCTCGACCCGAATTTAAAACTGCAAATTTTCAAGAAGGCATAGAAACTATCTCGGATTTAAAAGTAGGGATGATTTTAGAAGGTGTAGTGACAAATGTTGCTAACTTTGGTGCATTTGTGGATATTGGTGTGCATCAGGACGGATTAGTGCATATATCTATGCTTTCTGAGCAACATATTAAAAATCCACATGATTTTATAAAAATTGGAGCCATCGTAATAGTTAAAGTATTGGAAGTGGATTTGCAGCGTAAGCGCATTCAGTTGAGCATGAAGCTTAATGCTGAAAAATCAATATCGCGTCCAAGTGCTCCTGTTCGGGAAAAACATCATGAAAGCAGTCATAAGATTGAAAATACGGCTTTAGGCAGTGCTTTGCTTAAAGCGATGGAAGGTAAGAAGGTTTAGTTGCTGGATTTAATATATTCATCATTTCAGCCCATGTCGGATCTTCAGATAGTTTGGTATCCATTGATATTTTCTTTACAGCTGTTTGAAGATCAGGCATGTTTTTAGCATTGTTAATCTCGTCAAGGAGAATTTTTAATTTATCACAAGCATCCATTTTTTCTTGTCTATGTGAGAATAAGGTATTGTTATCAAAAAATCTTAATAAAATATTATCATGAACTATAGGAGTTAATTTTGTAATTTTCATACTTGTCATGGCAAATAAGGTGTTTCGTATAAGTAAAAAATGAAAATCGGCATCTAAATAGGTTGTATTAATTTTTTTAAATCCTTCTAATGCTACATCGGGGGCTTCTATCATCAATTGCATAAAAAGTGAAAATGCTGATTTATGTGCTTCTGGTAATTGAAAGGATAATAAAAGATTTGCTTCAGCGAATATTGCCGTATTACTTTCAGATAAATTAAATTTGGAGCTGGTTTTAAGTGTTTTTTCAAATATATCATTTATTAAGCTATGTTTTTCATCTTTAATTTGCGTTTTATATCCTTGTAAAGCTTTTACAAAATTGATTTGACTATGGGTTGCTAATATTAAACTTACTTCATTCATAGTATGAGCCATCATTGTACCATTGACTAATAACTTAAGTGCAGATAATTGCGCTAATTCATGCGGCAGTGACGCATCCATATCAATCGCAATAAGTGTAGATAATATTTTATCAATGGTTTTATCATCTTTTTCATCATATATTTTTTTAAATTCATCACCATGTATTTTTATAAATGTTTCATAACCAAACGATGTATTTTTGATAAAATATTTCATGGTTGGTATAGAAATTTTGGGGTCAGTATACTTAATGAGATCTAAAACCGTTTCATCATCCCTGGATTTTACATAGATATCAGCGCCATGTTCGATTAAAACACGGATATTGGCTATAGCACCTTGTTTTACGGCCATCATCAAAGGTGTTGCATTAAACATGTTTTCTTTTAAATTGACGTAATTGAATATACCTAATTGATTGCCAGCATCAAGGATAGCTGCTAAGCATTGCCCAACGGCATCTTTATTGATTTGGGCTATCCAATGGATGATAGATCTATCATAAATATCGACTCGTATCAGTTGATTTCGAAGAGTTTGTTGACCAAGTTCAGTTTTCATAGCTTGATCAATTAAATATTTAACTATATCATGGCGACCGTTTTGTGCAGCAACCTGAATTAAAGAGGTTTTTTCTGGCTTGGATTCAAGTTGCATGACTTGCATAAATTTATTGATATCATCAGATACAAATTGTTTTATCGCAATCAAGGTATTTTTTTGTATCCCATCTCCGCGTTCATCTCTGTTCATCATGTCGATAAAAGAATCGATAGAAAGCGGCATGTATACTGGAAAAATAATGGATGATTGCGACATTTTATTGACCTGGGTTGATATGTTATTGTAATTATTGAATAAGTATTTATAGTGGTCAAGTCTAAAAATTTTCTACCAATGACTCGTGTTAGGTATATAATGTGTAACTTTAAAATTCAAGCTGATGAGGATGGTTCATGGCAGATATAACTTACCCTATTGCAACATTGCTCTCTGGTAAAATTCCGGTTAATTCAGAAGTTACGGTAAAAGGTTGGGTTAAAACACGTAGAGACTCAAAAATTGGCATTTCATTTATCAATGTATACGATGGTTCCTGTTTTGACGGTATACAAATTGTAGCTCCCGAAAGCTTAGGTAACTATCGTGATGAAATATTAAAACTGACTTCAGGTTGTTCAATGATTGCCAAGGGAATACTCGTTTCATCGCAAGGAAAAGGACAATCGTTTGAAATACAAGCTGCTCAAATTACCGTGGTGGGGTGGGTAGAAAATCCGGATACCTATCCTATTCAGCCAAAACACCATACCCTGGAATATTTACGCGAAGTCGCTCATTTAAGACCAAGAACGAATACCATAGGTGCGGTCACACGTATTCGTCATAGTGTTGCACAAGCTATACATCGATTTTTTCATGAAAATGGATTTTATTGGATTCACACGCCTATTATTACCGCTAGCGATTGCGAAGGTGCAGGTGAATTATTCAGAGTAAGTAGTTTAGATTATTACAATTTACCTAGAGATGCTAAAAATAATATAGATTTTACAAAAGATTTTTTCGGAAAAGAAACTTTTTTAACTGTTTCAGGTCAATTAAATGTTGAATGTTATTGTCTTGCTTTATCTAAAGTATATACTTTTGGGCCTACATTCCGGGCAGAAAATTCTAATACCAGCCGACATTTGGCAGAATTTTGGATGATAGAACCTGAGGTTGCATTTGCTAATTTACACGATATTGCAAATCTATCTGAACAATTACTTAAATATGTATTCAAAGCAGTTATGCAAGAACGGCATGATGATCTAATGTTTTTTAATCAACGTGTTGATCCAAAGTGTTTAGAACGATTAGAAAGTTTAGTCAATGCTTCTTTTGAAACAATGGAATACACGGATGCCATTAAAATTTTAGAAAAAGCCAATGTAAAATTTGAGTTTCCTATAAGTTGGGGTGTTGATTTACAATCAGAACATGAACGTTATTTAGCAGAAACGCATGTAGGACGTCCTGTTATTCTTATGAATTATCCAAAAGATATAAAAAGTTTTTATATGCGTTTAAATGATGATGGAAAAACAGTTGCTGCCATGGATGTTTTGGCTCCGGGAATTGGCGAAATTATAGGCGGTAGTCAACGCGAAGATAGATTAGACATTTTAGACAGTCGAATGCTTGAATGCAATCTTAACCCCCAAAATTACAATTGGTATAGAGATTTACGTCGTTATGGGTCGGTGCCGCACGCAGGTTTTGGATTAGGCTTTGAGCGTTTAATTACCTATATAACTGGTCTAAAAAATGTCAGAGACGTTATTCCTTTTCCAAGAACACCAGGAAATGCTGATTATTAGATTATTTTATATAACAATCATGTTTTAATGGGTTTTTTTAAATCAACAAACAAATTTCTTGCACTCCTCGTTGAATTTTTTGTTCTGCTCTATGCTAGCCTAAAGGTATAACAAAACATAACGGGGTGGTCACCATGTGGAAACTACCATCAAAGTCACTCTTAGCCATATTAATCTCCGTAGGCCTTATATCTCACGCACAAGCATGGGATAAAGGCATATACTTAACCCAATATACGCTTGAAAAACCCGCTAAATTAGACTATTTACTACGTGAAGCTAAAGCCACGGGTATTAATACTTTTGTGGTGGATCATGAATATTATAGTTCACATTATGCTGCTGCCTTAGCTAAAGTCAAAGCGGCTGGTATGAAAGTTGTGGTTCGCGTTGTCATATTTTCTAATGGTGGTAATGCGGCACAAATTCGCTCGCAAGCTCATTGGGAAGATAAATTAAAATTAATTAATGATGCTATTAAAGCCGGTGCGAATGCCATACAGCTTGATTATATTCGATATAGCTCTAAAGAACCTGCGAATCCACAACATGCAAAAGACGTGTATCAAATCATTAAATGGTATAAGAAAAGAATCAATGCTCAGAACATCCCAATGGAAATTGATATTTTTGGCGAGGTAGGTTATTACCCTTCTATGCATATTGGTCAGGATATAAAAATGTTTGCGGATAGCGTTGATGGTGTAAATCCTATGGTATATCCATCGCATTTTTGGCCATACCAAAAATATTCTGCAGAACCTTATAAAACAGTCAACAATTCATTAAATGCTTTAGCAAAACAATTTGATAATAATCCTCCATTTAAAATACATGCGTTCATTGAAGCGGCTAATTATCATTATATTAAGAAAACATCCAATGCTGATAAACAAAAATATTTGTTGCAAGAAATACGTGCCGTTGAAGCTGCTAACAAAGCTTCTGGATGGTATGTATGGAGCGCAAATAATGTTTATGAAAATTTATTTCAGGTATTAAAGAATAATAAAATAAAAGCAGCTGATTCTAATAAAACAACAACAGCTGAAAAATAATAATGATATACAGCTCTATCATTTACGATAGAGCTGTGAAAAATCTTACTAAGTGTGAGTTAATGATTTTGCAGTCAATGCTGTCATGATATAAGCCATGCCGCAAAATAGTAAATCGATACCTACAAATAATCCTATGATGAATAAACCAGATGCAGGCCAGCTAGCTAAGATGAGTATGCCTAATAATAATGAGATGAGTCCATTGAAAAATCCCCAGCCCCACTTGGGTGTTCTGAGTGAGAGGGAATAAATGACTCGAAAAATACCTACAACAAGATAAAAAATACCTAATAATAAAGTGATAGAAATGGAGGCGATAGCGGGGCTTTGAATAAGCATGAGACCCACTGCACCATAAAAAATACCGATGATGAGGTGCAGAAAGAATCCGCTCCATTTATGCCACCAGAAACTAAAGGCATCTATAATGATGATGACTCCACCCAATAAAATTAAAGAACCAAGAAGGATGACCGAAATTAATGTTGTGAGAGTCGTAGCACCAATAGCTATCAAGCCTAATATAAAGAGAGCTATACCCCATGCTAGAAACCAGCCCCAGTTCTTGCTATAAGCCTTTAAATACATGGTATTGAGTTGTTGAAATCCGTTCATGGCAGCAGTCCTTTTGTGGTGTTTAATAAAAGTATAACATAATCATGCATTAAATGTTGATTATAAAATGACCAACCTTTCACAGAGAAGCGCTCGTATAAACAGCTGTAGGATGCTCTCTGTGATATTTTTCAAGTAATGAAGCATAATTAAAGTGTGTAATTAAAACATCTTCCACTGATTTGCCGGGCGGGATTTCTTTACGGTTTAGAGGAGATCTTGGATTGTGTTTAAACCACTCTTCGATAGCAGATCTTTCATAGGCGTGTCCATCGAGAATGCAAACCACAGGATCCTGAATGATCGTTTGAGTGATGGGACAAATGAAATCTTCGGCTTCTGATTCTTTTATTTCAATTTCACCGTAAGTTTTTATAGTAAGATTTGCAATAATATGATTGAGCACATTGCTTAATTCATTAAGCAAACGTGCTGTAGCGGGTGATAAATCATGTAAGCCTGTGGACTCATGAATGGATTTACTTACTTTCGGTGCAATGTAAAACAATGTCACTAATTTTCCTAAAGTTCCTACAGATAAAGCAGATCCAGCTACAAAAGTCGTACCAAATGCACCATAGTAGACCGCATTGCTGACATTTTCGCGCTGGTTGTTGCGAGAAGTCATTAATATTTTTTCCTCTATTTTTCGCACAGAGGTGATCACTTCCAATATTTTTCTTGAAGTTATAATAATATCAACAGTATCATCAGAAGTTGATATATTCTTACTTTCATTGAATTCATGGATAGCTTTATCGATTTGTAATAGTAAGTCAGCAACCAGATGATATTTACGATAATCGATAGAACCAAGTCCGTTTTTTTCTGCTGCTTGCTTTAATTCACTTCTTTTATCGTGAAGTTTATTTAATAGGATAACGGGTTGTTTAAATGCTTCTGTGTTTTCAAATCGAGTAAGGGCGGGTAGTGTTTTAAATAATCCTGATAGCATATATCCTCCTTGTACTATAGTTAGATACTAGCAATATCTGATAGAGTGCGCAATTCGTAGTATTCCGGATAAACCAAAGGGTGTCTTTGGCTTATCCGGTAGGTGATGGAACATGAGGGTTTGTTTGCTGTTCCTCAGGTTTTTTATCTGGCACGTCGCGTGATCTTGGACTAAACAGGGGTTTTGTTGATATGAGTATATGATTTTCGGATGGAGGTGTTGGATGTGGTAGCGGTATCGCCTGGGTAGTGGTTTTTATAGCTGGAGCATGGGATGAAGGGCTAACATTAGGAATGCGTTCGCACTGTCGATAAATGTTATATCCAATAAAACATGCATCACTCAATATAATCATTGAACCTAAGATAAGTGAGGTGACGCCAAGTACCAATGCTCCTGGTAATAAACCAATACCTGATGCGCAAAGCGCTGTTCCAACTGCAAATCCAAAGAATGCCAAACCATAATGCCATTTCGGAGTTTTATTTTTGATATTTTTTATTTCCTGGCGTAATGCTTCTGCGGTAGCACTAGCTTTATTTAAATGATCTTGAAGCTCATGATTTTTTGCTAAAAGGTACGCTTGTTTTGCTTCAAGCTCATCAATTTCATTGCGGAGTTGTGCATGTGATTTTGTCTTCCTTACCATGGCGATGATTTTGAAATTTTTTGTTTCAGGCTCCATAATAAACGCTCCTCTAAATATTCCATATGTCAGGATCTTCTATCCCTAATCTAAAAACAGATATTCCGCGTAATTTATATTTTATCGCTAAATTTCGTTTTGCTTTTAGTGAGGCTGCATCTTCAATAAAAATATATTTATTTAAACCAGCGGAATCATAAAATGAAAAATGAATTTTATTTAAATCATCCCAAAAAATGCGAGGTTGTAGTTTTTTAATAATATATTGTAAAGTGCGATAATCTAAGGAATTATAATGCATGGTGATGCGTGTCGTATGCGGTATAGCGCTCATATACCATAAGCCAGAGTAGGTGGGTACACCCAATGAAATTTTATTGGCAGGAATAAGTGATAAAGCATGCTTGATGACGAGATCGACCCATGGCAAGCTAGCGACGGGCCCCGGGATAGTGCCAATGCCATGTTGATCATAAGCCATCACTGTAACAAAATCACTGATTTCGCCGAGTTTTTTAAAATCATAAGCGCCTTGCCAAACTGTATAAAGTTTTTTTTGATAATCTGTTGGGAAATGATCATCCTTCAATGTCGGTGCAATAGCAAAACTTACTATAAACTTATTTTTGTGAAACAAATCTGCGGCTTCGCGATAAAATTCAGTTAATAGTTTTTTATCTGTCAGAGGAACCATCTCAAAATCAAATTGAATACCATAAAATTGATTTTTTTTACAAGAAGCTAATAAAGTATCTAAAGCCAGCTTTCGTGCATTGGAGTTTGCCAAAAATTGATGCGTGAGTGCAGCATCGAATTTGCTATTGGTGACCATGGGCATGAGGTGAATAGAGTTTGCTTTGCCAAAAGCCATCACAGCTTTATCCGCATCACCTGAAACATTGCCTTTACTGTCGATAACATAAGCTTGAAAAATAACAGTGTTAACTATTTTTTTATGCATCGTTAGAGCTTGTAGGGCTTGCTGTTGTTGGTCACGTAAGACATAAAATACATTTTCCATGCTAAAGCTAGTGGATAGCATGGAAAAATAGAGTATAAATACTAGCAAGATCCGCATACGTTTATCTCACTTTTAAGTTCGAGGCTTCACCTCTTGCCACTATCGTAGGATTATACATAGAAGATGCTGTAATAGCGGGTACAGTATAGTCACCCGAGTTCGTAGCTTTAATTTTATAAACAATTTCTTTTACATCTACGCTTGCATTTGTAAAAAATATCACACGATCTTCACGAACATCGGCATAATCGACATTTTTAAAAGTAGTGAAATCATTTACCACATCAAATCCGCCTGGTAGTAAATCAATGATGGCAATATTATTAAGATAGGAATTATCCAGAGCACGTATTCGTATATGAACTTCAATTTCTTGCCCTAATTCAGCAGAAGTTATAACATTTTGTGCTGCATCTCTATATTCACGTAATACTTCCAAGTGTTTTTTGATGGCTGTATGAGATGTATTTATATCAAATCCTGTTTGTGCAATTTGATAAAAATAGTAATGACTCGATGGATTCATGAATTGAATCGATTTTATATTATCAGAAGAGCTTATTTTTTGGTAAGTATCATTCGTTCCAGGAAATGTTATCTGTTTGTTATTGGCAAGCATGGAAGAAATTCTGAAGATAGTATTATTTTTTTGATTCATATTTTTAGCATATGATGATAATGCCAAACTGGTATAACTCGATAAAATGGTATTCATTTCATCAGAATTCATCGTTGTAATGAGTGATTGAACAAGATCATTTCCTACGCGTGGAAGATAATCTGGGAAATGCCTTGCAATCAGATAAAGATATTCAGCTTTTGCAATGTTTTGATCATAAAAATCGGAATCCGTTTCTGATGATGACTTGCCTGGTTGATAGGCTTTCATTAAACGTTCGCCATCGGGATAGTTTTTTAATAATAGATAGGTAGAGGCCATATAGACACTCATGATGTCCTGGTGCCAGATTTTCGGGAAATCTTTTTCTAGATAGAGTTGTAAATTGATTAGATCATTGGTGGTTATTATTTCATTACGCGTTAAAATATAAATGGCATAAGCTTTAATGCGTGCTTCATTCAAGTTGGAAACACTTTGAGTCGCTAAATCCTTGAGATAAGCCATTCCGTTACTAAACATTTCTTTAGGTACATCGTATCCCTGTGTTCGTGCTTCAGTTAAAAAATGCATGGCGTAGACGGAGGCAAAAGGATTGTTAATATTATTGCTCATATCAGGCCAATAACTTATGCCGCCACTCGAAAGTTGGCGTTGTGTTAACATTTGGATAGTGGACTGAATTTTTGAATTTAAAAGTTTGTTATCTGTCGTAAACCAGGTTTGATCTGACATGGCGAGTAATGGAAATGCTTTGCTTACGAGTTGTTCCGTGCAACCATAAGGATAATTATTTAAATAACGTTCTAAACCATAAACTAAAATTAATGGACTTTCTGAGATAGCAGCGTCAGTAGAACGTTTTTCTGGATAAAGTTGACGATCAAGTTTAAGTATATTGTCCTTTTTATTAGTATAACCGCTGTTGACAGTGGTTAAATAGGTGCTTGCGGGTCGTATACTCAGTGTAGTCGTGATCTTGTTTGATTGATTGCCAATGCCTGCTGTGATGGTGATTGCGGCTGACCCTAGTATAGGTTTTGCTTTTAATTTAAGACGAATCGTTTGTTCTTTCCCTTCGTTGATTTTAACGGTTTGTTGAGATGGGCCTAGAAGTTCGAATTGAGGTCCCGTAGATATAGTTACATTGACGGGTGCAGAAGTACCAGAATGTTGTAAATTATTAGCAATACTTGCTGTTATTTCGAATGTATCACCCGGCGCGACAAAGGTAGGTATATTAGGATTGATAATAAAATCACCGCGTACTTTTGTCGATTTCTCGCTTGAACCTACAGCATCATTCGATACAGCGACTGCCATGACGCGTAAGCTTCCATTAAAATAATCAGGTACTTTGTAGCGGAGGGCCTTTGGGGTTTGGTCGGTGTCAACTATACCTGACCAATACACAACAGGCAGATCGGTTTTGCGTTTAAAGGGGTTGATGTACTTACCTAAATCGGACTCTCCGTTATCACCGCCTACTGCAGATAATTCTCGATCAGCCATATATTTTGGCAAGATTTGATCTAAAATTTGCTGTGTATTAACTTCGAGCGCACGTTTTTGAAAAAAGAATTCCAGAGGATTAGGAGTTTGATAATGAGTGACTTGGAGTATACCCTCATCAACGATAAATATAATGGCTTTACCAGGTTTATCAGAGCTATAACTGATGGGTAAATATGCGTCTGGTCGTGTAACTTCCGGGACGTTTAAGTTTATCGTGAGTGTATGACTAGCCTTATTCACAGTGAATGGTACGGTATGATAAGATAATGGACTCATGAAAATTTCAGGTGAATTCCAATCTCTTACGAATGCGACATTGACATATCCGCCACCTTGAAAATCTTTTGGAATATGTATTTTTTGTAATGATGTTGTAGTATTTGTTTGAAACCATTGATAAGCATAGATCTTATCTCGTTCTATGGTGATAAACCCAGAACCTACATAAGGTGTAGTGATTTGCATTTCAATATCTTGGTCAGGTAAATATTCTGCCTTATTGAGTTTTATATTCAATTCGGCATTTTTAGAAAGAGGTTGTTGGCTTTCCCCAACGATAGTGTAGTTCACATGAGATAGTTCAGTGCCATTTTTATCAATGATTTTGACAATAAAGTCACCTATAGTATGACTTGGTAATGTGTAATAGGTTCCATTTTCAGCAATAGTAAATGCTGATTTACTTAATTCGCTTGATTGAATCAAAGATTGATATTGATAGGTTCCATTATCATTTTTTACTAAAGTTGTGACGGGGCTTTGTTTAAATAATTGTAAGCTTAGAGGTGTTAATGCTTGTTGTTTTAATTGTGGATTGATAGCAATAAACTTGATTTGACGTTGACTGTTTTGTTTAATGTAACGCAAATCACCGTCGGTTTTATAGCCAACGAGATAGTCTAGAGGACTTACTAATGCTGTCGTTTGTGTATTGACACTTCGACCACCTTCGGCTTCAAATCCTTCTGCAAAAATGGTTAATTGATATGTTGCTTTGTCAAAACGATCAAGATGTAGCGCAAGGTTTGCAATACCTTGTTCATTAGTTTTGACATCCGTTAAGATTTCAGTAAATACCTTAGGTGCTTTTTTAGGGTCTAGTAAAGGATCCGTAAATATATAATCGCTATATTGACTAAATTTTACAGCTTGAGGAGAGAGTAATATACGACCACTGATTTTTCTATCCGCAGCAGGAGTGCCGTATAAATTGGTAAGATTAACGATAGCGGATAAATCTTGCGGTGAAATCCAGCCTTTTGTAGCTTCATGTGACAACTTTGCAGTGATATGCATACGATCAGGTAAGAATTCAGCTACTTTGAAAGTCGTTGAACCTAATAAGCTGCTGGCATGTTTATCTTTCACAATATTTAAGAATACACTGTATTGGCCCGTAGGTGAGGTGTTTGAAGTGTCAAAGCTTGATGCGAAATATCCTGAGGCATCAAGTGTTAGGCTCTGATTAAGCACTATGTTACCACGTGGATTGCTTATGGTAAGTTGCACAGGAAGCCCTGCAGCCTGGGCTGCAGCATAGGCTTTTTTTACTATCACACCTAGATTAACTTTGTCTCCTGGGCGATAAATACCTCGATCTGAAAATATATAAGCACTAAGTGTTGATTGCTCTTCGTTATTGCTAACAATGCCGCCTACGTCAAATCGTGAAAAATTTAATTCTCGATCAGTATTTTTGTATGGGATAAAAGAGACATCATTGTTTAATCGAGCGAGATAAACAGTGGGCTCACGTTCCTCAATGAAACTGTCTAAATTTGAGAAATAGGCATGACCACTGGCATCAGTGATGCGTGTTGCAATAGCTAATCCATTTTTTCCTAAAACAAAAATACCGGCATTTGCAACGGGTTTGCCAGTCGAAATAGATTGTACAAAAATATCATGACTACCATCATGGTTGTCTTTTACTAAAAGGCCAAGATCCGTGATGAGTATCAATCGACTTGCTTTAGCTTGAATATATTCTTTTGTTTTAGGGTCCCATCCTTTTGCTTGTAAAAGAAATAATCCCAGGGGTCCGCCTGGATTCGATTTATTAGCAAGATATTTACCTAAGTCGAGTGCAGAGTATTGTAATTTTGCTAGATTATTTGCATCAAATTCACGTGTTTCTGAAAATATTTCACTGATATTTTCTTTATTGAAGTGATAAAACAGAAATTGTGGGTTATTGAAGCTGCCTTCTGTTTGCGTGACTAATTGGTTAATATCATGAGGTAAAACGCGGGCAATCGAAAATTTAACAGCGGGTAACCCACGAACTGTCACAGAAAGCTTTTTTTCGCCGCTTAAGGATAATAATGCGCCTTTATGTAAAAAACCAATTTCTTTAGGATACTCAGGAACTTTGATGACAGCCATATAGTCATTGGCTAACTCAAAATCACCAAAAGCACGAGTGCCTTTATCAATTTTTAAATAAATATATCCTGGATTTTCAACGTTGAATTGATAGTTATGTAAGCTTGCGTAATCTCTGTCAGCAGGAATAGATGTCAATGAAAGTGGTGTTGCAAGAGCTAGGATATCAGCGCTGACTTCGCCTGGATTTTGCCATGCATAATTCGGTTTGCTTTCTTCAGTTGCTGTAGCTGGATAATCTTGGGGTAATAGATAAGCATGTAAATTTTTGTTAAGTATAGCTTCTGTGACACCGACGGTAGTTTCTATGTTTAAAATTTGTTCTGGTTGGTCTCTGCCGTTACGAATGATATTTGCGGTAGCTTGATCAATTTTGAAATAACTTTGTGCATCGGGAATAAGTACAGTTTTTGATATGCTTTCAGTTGTTTTAGCATCTCCGACATGTACTTTGATGCCTTTATTAAGCGTCATTTCAAGATAACGCGGTATTACTGGCAGCTTAAGCGACTCTGAGTGGAGATATGCTGTGCGTTTATATTTGTCATAGGTGATGGTGAAGGTAAAACGCTCAGCCATTTTGCTTTTTTCGCCGTGACTTATGGCTTGTAACATAAGTTCTACATTATTTTCTAAGCTTTTAATATCGACGGGATAATTGAAGCTTATCGTTGCAATGGCTTCGCGAGTATTAGGGTTGATAGGATCTTGATAGAATTTGAATTCAGTGATGTTTGCTGTAAAAGCTTGTGTGATAAATGAATAATCCAAGGATTTTAATGGTGTTCCCTTAGCAAAGATTTCTTTATTTGTATGAATGGTGTATTTTTCACCTGCTGGCCAGTCTATATTTGGGGTAAAAACTAAACGATTATCGTTTTCCCAAACCCAGGTTCCTGGGATAGCTGGTGATATGCTAATACCTTTAGCCACTTGTTTGCCAATAAGATTCAGGGGTGCAATCGATGCAATAGGAGAACCTGGTTTTTCATAAGCAAATTCTATAGTGAGGGCATGAGGGATAAGTTCATCCGCTAAGGGTGTGATATCAGGAGCGGTGATGTGCGCTACAATGCGATTGGGTTGGGGCAGGCTTTGATAAACTATAAGCAAACCTACTGCTGCGATTAATCCTATTAATACCGCCCAAAAAATTCGACTATGAGCCCATATCTTTTGACACAGACTGTTTAGCCATGATGGACAAGTCCATGTTATTTTTCCGAAGATAAGGGTAAAAAATCGTGAAAATAGGTTTGTTTGCATATATACTCAGTGCGCTTATGATCAAGGTACTAAAAAAATATAGCTTACCCCTAGTTTTGCTGTTTGTCAGCGCATGTTTAGGGTTTTTTTTGATTCCAAAACCACTTCTTCTTGAGGAAGTGAGTTTTTCTCGTGCGGTTTTCGATAATCAACAACATTTGTTGCGTTTGACCCTCAGCCAGGATGATAAATACCGTCTTTATACACCCTTGGAAAAAATCGCTCCGGAGTTGATTGAAGCAACTTTACTGCAAGAAGATCAGTATTTTTATTGGCATGTGGGAGTGAACCCTTTGGCGAGCATGAAGGCTATATGGCAAACCTATGTGGTGAAATCTCGTAGGGTGGGTGCATCCACTATTACCATGCAATTAGCACGTATTTTATATGGACTTCATTCAAAAACGGTGGCTGGGAAAGTCTGGCAAATGCTTTATGCTATACGGTTAGAGTTGCATTATAGTAAGAAACAAATATTAGAAGCTTATTTAAATCTAGTCCCCTATGGTAACAATGTAGAAGGAGTGGGTGCAGCTAGCTTGATTTATTTTGCGAAACCGGCAGAGAAACTTTCCTTGCCTGAAGCGTTGACCTTGAGTGTTATCCCCCAAAATCCTGTTCAACGTATTTCAAGTTTAAAAAAGCTTGAAGATAGCCGTAAAATATTGTTTACACGTTGGCTTGCAAGCCATCCCAAAGATCAACATAAGAAAGCATTTATGGAATTGCCTTTGCAGTTACATAAAATTAAGGACTTACCTTTTCTTGCACCGCAATTTGTAAGTTCTGTATTAGCCTATGCACCAGAAGGTCCATATCACATTGTGACGACATTAGATTTGCGGTTACAAAAAATGGTTGAACAATTATCTCATCAGTATGTTGAACGTAAAAAAAATAAGGGTGTTAATAATGTCGCGGTGCTTTTGGTCGATACTCGTGATATGGGTATTAAGGCCCTTCTTGGCTCAGCAGATTTTTATAATCGTGCTATTTCTGGTCAAATTGACGGGTCAGCTATCAAGCGTTCGCCAGGCTCGACCTTAAAACCTTTTATTTTTGGCTTAGCTTTAGATCAAGGACTTATTCATCCTGGCACGGTTTTAAAAGATGTTCCTAGAAGTTTTGGAACCTATAATCCTGAGAATTTTGATTATGAATTTATGGGCCCTATCAAGGCTAAAGATGCATTGATCTTAAGTCGTAATATTCCCGCGATTCATCTTGCAGAGCAACTTGCTCATCCCGATCTTTATGAACTTTTAGAACAGGCCAACGTTAAGCAATTAAAATCACAGAATTATTATGGCCTTGCTTTGGTATTGGGTGGTGCTCCTGTCAGTATGCAAGAGTTAGCGAGTCTTTATGTCATGTTGGTTAACGATGGAGTTTGGCATCCATTACGTAAACGCAATGATGAATCTATACAAGTGGGTAAGCATTTATTAAGTCCGGAAGCGAGTTATCTTGTGTTAGATATGTTAAAAGATTCCGGTCCCACTCCTGTTTCATGGAAAACAGGAACTTCATCGGGATTTCGTGATGCTTGGGCTGTGGGCATGTTTGGTCAATATGTGTTGGTCGTGTGGCTTGGAAATTTTGATAATCGAAGCAATCCCGCATTGGTAGGCAAAACCCTGGCGGCACCCTTGCTTTTTGAGCTTATTGACAGCATTCATAAACAAACGGATGTCGTTCTTATCCAAAAAAATCCTAATACCATGAATCTCACGAAAGTTGCTGTTTGCAAAGCATCCGGGATGTTACCAACAAGATATTGTAAAGATACAGAAATGACATGGTTTATACCAGGTAAATCGCCTATCAAAACAGATACGATTTATCGAGAAATTCCAATAGATAAGAAGACAGGATTGCGTGCTTGTCAATTTAATGAAAACACTCGTTTTGAGATTTATGAATTTTGGCCTACCGATTTATTAAAAATTTTTAAACAGGCAGGGATACAACGACGAATCCCTCCAGATTATGCAAATTCATGTAAACTCGATCAAAGTGGATTCATTCCGCAAATCACATCGCCTCAAATGGCGAAAAATTATGTGTTACGTAGTCACGCATTAGAAGGTAATATTATCCCCTTTGCTGCAACGGTTGATGCTGATGTGCGTTCATTATATTGGTTTGTCAATGAAAGTTATCTAGGTTCAACGCAGGAAAATAAACCCTATTTATGGGCGGCAAAACCAGGGAAATTTACGGTTAGGGTGGTGGATGATCATGGACGTTCTGATGCAATGGATTTAATAGTAAAAATAGATAATTAACAGATATTCTGGTATGCTACACGGCTAAATTTTTAATGAGGAATCATAATGATCATTTTAAAAACGACAGAAGGCGATATTTCTATCGAGTTAGATTTTGAAAACACCCCAGAAACAGCTAATAATTTTCTCCAATACGTTAAAGAAGGCTATTATGACGGCAGTATATTTCATCGGGTAATCAATGGATTTATGATACAAGGCGGTGGATTTGATGCGGACATGAAACAAAAGAAAACAAGGTCCTTCATTAAAAATGAAGCTAAAAATGGTGGTACAAATAAACGTGGCACGATTGCGATGGCGAGAACATCGGATCCCCATTCTGCATCCGCGCAGTTTTTTATTAATGTAAATGATAATGATTTTCTGAATTTTCGCTCAGAAACAGAAAGTGGTTGGGGTTATTGTGTATTCGGTAAAGTCATAGATGGTATGGATGTCGTTGATAAAATTAAAGCTGTTTCAACAACAAGCCGGGCAGGTCATCAAGATGTACCCGTCAATCCTATTGAAATAGAAAAAGCTATTGTGAGTGATGCATGTGAGATTCAAGAATGACAAAATCAAAAGTAAATAAATTATCTGCTAGTCTTAAAAAACATATTAAATCAGCGTCGAATATGAAAGTTGAAAAATCACTTTCAGATACGCTGACCAAACATGTCAAAAAATCAAAATCACCCGTAAGTGTTTTTGCAGAACAAACCTTGCGTCATTGTAATGGCGGAGCAACGTTGGATGCGGCTTATTGGCTTAAAGAACATTTAGCGAATGATGGTAAATTGGTAGTTACCATTGCTGGCGGATTAAGTTCATTTCAAGTGGGTGTCATGCTTGCTGAATTGATTGAACAAGATAAAGTCCATCTTGTTTCAGCAACAGGCGCCAATCATGAAGAATCTTATTATCGCTATGTAGCTCATTCGCATTACGCTTATATTCCAGGTTATACCGAATTAACGCGTGATCAGGAAGCTGAATTGCGTGATTGCGGATTCCGTCGAATTACCGATACTTTTTTACCCGAAGAAGAAAGTGTTCGAATCATGGAGCCGCATTTACTTAACATGTGGCAAAAAGCGCAAAAAAATGGTGAACGATATTTTCCACATGAATATTTTAGAAGATTATATGCAGAAGGTCTCATCAAGCCGGATGCAAATGCAAATCCACATGATTGTTGGACTTATGCGGCTTATAAGAAAAATATACCTATTATCGTGCCTGGTTTTGAAGATTCGACGATGGGAAATATTTTTGCAAGTTATACTTATTATGGTAAATACAGAAAAGATAAAAAGATTATACTCGATCAAAATATTATGAAATCAGGTCTGGAATATTTTACTTTGCTATATGATTGGTATATGGAAAATTCAAAAAAACATCCTATTGCATTTTTGCAATTAGGCGGCGGTATCGCAGCAGATTTTCCGATTTGTGTTGTGCCTTCATTAAAACATGATTTACAGTTACCTAAAGTACGTGACTGGGCTGGATTTATTGAAATTGGTTCTTCGCCTATGTCTTATGGTTCTTACTCTGGAGCGGGTGGTAAAGAAAAAATTACGTGGGACAAGCTATCCACTAAAAGTTATTATCAAATTATTCAGAGTGATGTGACGGTGGCTTTTCCCTGGATTGCAGCAGTGTTGTTAGATCTCTAATGTATCATTTTTTTGTTATAATCTATAGTATAACATCTGGTTTATTAACTAGGTAACACTATGAAAATTAATGAATATGATGATAAAAATCATGAAGATGACGATGATGATAAAGGCGGCTCCTCTGGCGGCATAGAGTCACATTATCAAGATGTATCATCGACTATGCAGCGCGATGATGTTTTATCACCAAAGGAACAAAAACGTCTATTGGCAGTTCATAAAGATGTTCATAAAGCACGTGTGGACAAACAAAAGGCTACACGTAAAGAACGAAAAGAGGCTAAAGAAGGTCCTGTTAATTTAACTACCCGGAAAGCTTATACAGGAGAGATGGGCATGGGAGGCGGTGCTTATTCCAAATATAAAACCCATCCTGTGGCTATCAAATTTAGCGGGATTCGAGATCAAAAAATCAGTGCTATACCGAGTGAAAACACGGCTGAAACGAACCAGGAACAAAAGCAAGAATTAGAAAACAAAAATGAAAATAAATTAAGATTGAATTATCAGCCGGGATTTAATCCTAAACCAAGACCGTATTAAGAGTGCGACATGATAACACTTGCTGATGCCATTATTGAAGAACGTATGGATGATGTTATACATCGATTACAATATCGAGAAGATATTAATGCATTAGATGAATATGGTTTTACACCACTTATTGAGGCAGCTATTGCAGATAATATAGAAATAGCAAAAATACTTATTGATTACGGTGCCGATGTAAATTTGCAAGATGCAACGGGTGGAACGGCATTACAATGGACTGCCGAAAATAATAATATTCCTTTTACACGTTTATTATTGGATAAAGGCGCCAATCCTAATGGTTATACTTTTGCAGGTCAGCCTGTCCTAGTAATGCCATTATTACGTGAACAATTGGCATTAAAAAATTTGCTTTTACAATATGGAGCCAGACTTGATTTCGCACAAGACTATATTAACGCAAAACTATTAGGCCATATATTTGAGCTTGTAGGTACAGCCGATATGGTAGATACAAAGAATAATTATGTTGAGCTCGATTTTGAGGGATTTTATTTAGAATTTAGTTTAGCTATTATTGCAGAGTCTGTTGCTCAATTTAGAAATCACTTTGCTGCAAGACATTTACGTCAATATCAACGTCATTCGCAACTCATTGTCGATGTTATCAGCCGTGCAGCACGTCTTGCAACCTATCAACAATATCGTGTCGATATCAAAAATCATAATGAGGATATCAATAAGTTATTGAAACAAGAACCTCTGCTTATGCCCGTCGCTTATGAGGGACATGCTATTACTTTTATTAAAGCAGGGAATATATTTGTAAAATGTGATAGACGTGAAGACAGTCGTCTTTATGATAATGTGATGTTTTATCAAATTACACAACCACAGCGCTTAACTTTAGATTTCATTAAAGAGATTATTTTTGTTAAACAATCCAGTGATTTTATCAATACCGATTTGCCTGATATATTAGGTTTAGAACCTATCACTGAATTAAAAGTTACTGCACAAATCAGTGGAAATTGTTCATGGGCTAATGTTGAGGCATGTATTCCCGCGTTATTATTTTTGATGTTCTCGCAATCTTCCGATTTTAAAGATAATATCTCACGTTATAAAAACATGGCATTAAATTTCTTTAATCAATGGCGTGAATGGAATAAAACTCGCGCGTTAAATTTTTGTATACAAAGTTTTAAATATAGTGATAGCTTGCGTAAAGCATGTAAAGCGGAAATTTTAGCAGCTATATTATTCCAATGCTGCAAAGATCAAAGTCCACTTGATAAGGAAAGAAGTGCGGAGATTTTAGAAATACTTAGTTTGCCCAATTTTCGATATGTATTAGAAAATTATATTAAATCTTATGTTTACGAAGATCAAAGTGAGGAAGGCAGAGCTTTTATGCGAATGATGCAAGATTACAATTTTATCAAATAGCTCAAAATAATTGTTTGCTGGGAATAAGGTATGGTATTATTCCTGGCTAGATAGATGTCTTATCTATTCTTGTGATTGTATTTAAAAGGAGTTAAATCATCATGAATGCTGCTATGTTAGGCTTAATCTCGTGGATTCTAGTTATTATCGGTGGTATCAATTGGCTTTTAATTGGTCTTTTTAATCTTAATATTGTATCTATGATATTCGGCGAATCGATTATTGCTCGAATTGTTTATATTATCGTTGGTTTGGGTGCATGTTATTTGATTTATGCTAAATTTCAAAAACCCAATACGGGCGGCGTATAATTGATCTATATTTAATCTATTGCTTGACTTGACTATATTTTTTGTCACCTTGCCTGTGGTAAGGTGACAAAAGAATAATTCCTAAAGGATTTAGATGTCTAAACAGGGATTTTTAGCTTGTCGTGAAAAGTTGCGATATAGTCTTGTTGCGGGTTTCTTAATATTCCCCTTTCCTGTTTATGCTTCATTTATAGAAGCGACGATAGGAACGGCGGTTATCAATGATGCTACAGCAGGCTATTTTAATCCAGCCGCATTAACACTAGTCAATAACCCGCAATTTGTGATGCTTGGTTCAGTTGCGCATTTACAAAGTGAATTTACTGGAGAAGCTACACAAAAATTAACAGGTTATATGCAATCGGGTACCTCGAATACCAACTCAACATTTTATTTGCCCTCGGTTTATTTAGCGACACCTGTTACTCCTAAAGTAACATGGGGTTTAGCACTCGTTGCTAATAATTTTAATCGAGATTTAGATGTCAATTCCATTTTGCGTTATGTGCAACCAAGTAATCAAGTTGAAGATATCGATTTGGTTCCATCATTGGGATTGAAAATAAATGAGTATTTTTCTATAGGCGCTGGATTAAATTTTTCTAAGGCAAGTTTTATCACGGAGCCTGTGACAGGATTACCAAGTTTAAATATTCCTGATAGCACAAGTCATAATGATTCTAATGGTACTAGTTGGGGTGGCGATGTAGGAATATTATTGAAACCAGCGAAAGCTACACTTATTGGCTTAAATTATAGAAGTCCCATGACTTATCAATTTATCGGTAGTAGTTCTGTCAATACTCATCCTGGTTTGACCGTTTATAATTATCATTTTAATTATTGGATACCCGCAAGAAGCGTATTGACTATGACCCGTTTTGTTACGCGTGACTTAGGATTATTGGCTACTGTTCAGTATATTCAGTGGAATATTTTTAAAGATGTCAATATGTATAATGTTGCGACGCAGATGGGTACACAACCGGTGATATTACCACATGCAAAAGTATTGTATAATTTTCATAATACTTGGAATGTAACATTGGGCGGTCAATATTATATTACGCCTGACTGGGTGTTTCGTGTGGCGAGCAGTTATGTTCCATCACCTTCCAGTGGAAATTATCAAATAGATAATGGTGATAATATTATTGCTGGAGCATCGACGGGTTATAATATCACCAAAAAAATTATTATTGACGGCAGTTATGCGCATTCTTTTATGTTAAATAAAAATATTAATATTTCAGGTCCCAGAAACTTAGTTGAGGGTGTCGATAAAG
>JABDBK010000028.1 GCA_013288655.1 Gammaproteobacteria bacterium
CATTTTTTTTAACATCGCTAAATCGGATTCAGATTGTTGTCCCGTAATGTCTTGCAATTCAATCGTAAATATATGTTGAAAAAGCTCATACCATTTTTTATTTAATTGCTCCCGTCTTAATGCTTGAGGCGTAAATGATTGAATCGCTGGTATGTGCTTAAAGGTTTTAATCACCACAGTTTCATTCAATACATCACTCTCAAAAGCATTCTTCGCTTGAGATACTATCTCTGCTCTCTTAGATTCATCGAATGCTGCGATTTCTTTTAAATATTCTTTTGAAGCTAATACAAAATTTTCTTCAACGAATTTTTCAACCTCAGGTAATCCAACACGCAAATAGTCATATTGTGGTTGATATTGGGCTTCCAATTTCAACATGGCTGAATGTGATTTAAACGCGGAAAATTCTTGCCTTAAAAATTCGTATATTCCATTAATAGTATAATAATACATACTCAACCTGTGATAGACATAAGCAGAAGTATGGCTATAATATTCTCCTAATGATAATTCGAACTTCCGGAAAGGATCTGAGAAATGCTGTATAAGTTTTTCAATGCCTTCGATTCTTAAAAATTCATCGCGTTGTTTACTGTTCCTGATTGATTTTTTATAAGATTCAAAAATTTCTTTATGTTTTTTTTTAAATTCATCTACATAATAAACATCTATACCCAAAGTCGAATCGTATAATTTTTCTCTTGCTTTTTTAGCTTTTGTTAACGATTCTTCTGAAGCAGCAATATCTCGCTCCATTTCTTGATGTAAATCATCAAGATTTTTTACTAAAACAAGTCGTTCTTTTTCAAGTTTTTCCAAGATTTTTGCTTGATTAGAAAGCGCAGTTAATCTTGTTTCTTCTATCAATAAAGGTTCCAGCATTTCTTTCAAATCGCTTGTTTTCATATCCACAATAGGCTCTAATTTCTGCTCTATCCCGTCTATTTGTGAATTAAAATGATTAATTTTATGAATTAATACATCAAATCTATCTTGTAAACTAGGTTTTGCTTCCACTTTACTTTCTGTCATAGCAAATTCGCTAGCCAATGGTTTATATAAAAATGCTTCTATTGCCCGAATACGATACCATTGTATAAATAACTGCAATCCTTCACATAAAGCTGTATGTGTTTCTATCATTCCCAATGTTTGTGATACATTCTTAAAATTTGTGAGCAGTTTATCAAATCTTTCATTAACGCTTTCAATGGAATCAAATGTGTCTTTTTTTGGATAATTCAGTATTTCACTCGATATAAGATCATCAAATGTTTTAATCAAGCCTTTGAGAGGTGTGCCTTCAGTGTCTTTAAAAATATTCTGTAATTTGAATTGTGTGTTTAGAATATAAAGCAATAAATTACTAATTTGCGGAGGTTCATTGTGATTATTATTATCTTCTATGTCTGCAAGTCGTCGTTTTGCTCTACGCATATGACTTTTCCTTATCAGTAATCAAAAAAACCTTTTTTTGATTATAGGGAGTAAATGCTTAAGGAAGTCTTAAACGATTTACTCCTACTTTAACTTTATTTATTTTTTGGTTGCTTTTTATCGCTATTAATAATTGGCATTTCCACTGGTGGAGGGATTGTACGTTTATTTCGAAGACATAAAAACCAGGGGGCTACTGGAGATACTGAAGGAGAAGATGCAATTTTCATAACCGATTTCTTCTGAGCATTTTCTCGATTTACTTGAGTTATTTTAGTGGGCGGCTCATCTTCATGGGATGTACATGCATAAGTTATTACACCCGCGGACAATCCAATACCTACACCACCAAAAACAATCGCTAGCATGATGGTCAATGAGACTTCAAGCGCCAATCCAACTCCTGTAGCTGCTAATGCCGTCAACACAAGTACAACGAATCCTACAAACAATGCACGCTTCCAGGATGGTGACTTTGGTTTCTGATCAGGCGGTACTTCTCTTTTAAACTGCACACTTCCAACTAACGGTCTGGGTTCCGGCTCCACTGCTTTTTTTTCATCAACAAACTCTATCCCATTTGATAACACTGGAGCTCGACATGATGCTAATTTTGTATTAAATCGTGCTGCCGTTTCTGGATAAATCAAATCATCACCCTCCTTCGATTTTGCAAATAATTCCTTAGGTATTTCTTTAAGCTTTTCTACATTTTCTTTACATGCTAATAAACCACTCCATCTTTCATCCAGTGCCACTCTACGCTCCTCCAATAAATCCGAATGTTCCACAGATGATAATATAGATGCCTGACGTCTAAGTTCCTCAGCTTCTTTTTTAATGATATCGTCTCTTTTATTAAGAAACTCTGCACCAAGAATTTGATCATTTACTATTTCTATGACACGCCTTTTAATTGTTTCTAATTTTTCTACTATACTATCTTTTTTCTCAGCCCATTTAGCGTCATCAATAGGTTGAGGTAATGTGAAATGATGTATTTTTTGTACCTGCGGAGAACTATCCAATTCCTTTGCTATTTTGTCATATTTTTCCCACATGATGCTTATAGGATCATTTTTTCTATTAAAGAATCCTGGTTTCTGAGAATCAACAACATCCTGTAATGAGCGACCATCTGATTCTTTATCTCCTACGATGACCTCTTTTAAACATAAAACTGCATCTGTCTCCAGCGATCTCAATGTATTCTTTCTCTTTATCAAAAAAATAGCTGTTTCTGCTTTATGCAATTCAGTTGTTAAAGGTGCTAATTCGGAAATATTATCGTAATTTACCTGCACTGGCACTTTTTCACGTCGAATCTTGTCTAAAAATTTATTAATCTCTTGATTATGCTTATTCAATAAAGCTCTTCTTGATTCAGTAAGTTTTTGTTGTGTCATTTTTAATTCGTCAAAATCTTTCGAATATAATAATGAAGTATAGGCTAATTCATCCGAACGCAGCTGCTGTATTTGATCTGCTAAAGAACCATCATCAGCGCTCACAGGTTTAACTTCAAAAATCGTTTTAATTTTATCATGATATACATCAATCTTATAATTTAGTTCAACTATGTCGGGCAGAATCTTATCAATAAACGCTTTGCTTTGATTTGTAAATAACTTATGTAAGTCCTCCTCATAACGACTCCTAACTTGCTTTGCTACACTTTTAAAATTAACTTTACTTTCAGCATCGATATCATTAGATAATACAGGGATAGTCGTAGATTGAATAACATAAGACAAATTCTCCATAAACGCACATATAAACAAGGCTTCCATGAGATGCAGGTTGACTAAATAGCTACCACTAAAACGTCGTGATACATTATTTATGAGACATTGTTGCAAGCAATATATCTTAAGATTCCGAAAATCCTCTCGTATTTGCGCAACATTCTCATAACTTTCAAATTTACCCAACAAAGACTCAATTTGTGTACCTTTTGAATCCACTGCACCTTCGCCCGATGTGACATAACATATCTGACTAAACCGACTCTCAAGCGGATATTCTTGCCATGCTGCATTAAAATCTTGTTGAATAGATTGAACTTTTTCTTCAAGTTCAAACTTAATAGCATCCGATTTTTTCGCCGCTGATAACATAAACTCCAACTCCTTATCCTTGTGTTTGTTTTTGCTACTAAAATTTTCATGGTATAATAACCCCCATCATAAAAACAATAAAAATAACTAAAACCAAAACGAGGCTGAGTTAAGCGTTGCGCCCTATTGTAATCATTGTCGTACTTTTTTTATGTGTTATTGCATTTCCTGTCACATATGCAAAAGAAGTTTTAACTATTGAGATTTCAGGCATTGAAGGCGATGCATTAAGCAATGTACAAACACGCCTGGACATTGAACAAGCATCCTATGAGGGTGAGCTGTCTCTGGCAGATATTAAAAATTTTTACCACGATGCACCTGAACATATCAAAAAAGCATTAGAACCTTATGGATATTTCAAACCAGAAATCGATGCAACATTGACCGAAGATCATTCCTTATGGCATGCAAGATTCAACATCAAAACAGGACCTGCTGTACATATCAGTACTATCTTGATTAGTGTGACAGGGCCAGGTAAAAATAATCCTGAGATTGAAGCTTTTATCAAAAAATTTCCTCTTGCCGCACATCAAAGATTGATTATCGATCATTATGAAAAAGCGAAAGAAGCTTTTTTCGAAGTGGTGAATAACCAGGGCTATCTCAAAGCAAAATTGGACAAAAAAGAAATTCTTATCAACACACAGAACCACACAGCCCAAATTATTCTTGAAATGAATACAGGGACTCAATATTATTTTGGATCCATTCATTATAGTCAAAGCCCTTATGCATCTTCCTTTTTAAAACGATTCAATACTATTCAAGAAGGTCAGCCATTTTCCAGTCTTAAACTTTTACAATATCAACAAGAATTAAGCGGAAGTCGTTATTTTAAAAACGTATCTGTCACACCCGAATTTGATCAAACTAGCCAACATATCCCTACCAAGGTAGATATCACACTGCCCAAATCTCAGCAATATAACATCGGTGCAGGATATGGCACTTTTACTGGCCCAAGATTAACTCTAGGCATGGATATGCGACGCATAAGTGATGCAGGACAACATTTCACTGCGCAAATGAAACTTTCATCCGTATTAAGCGGGCTCTCAGCAAAATATTATATACCTGGAGCTAATCCTTTAACGGACCAATATACTATAGGTTTAAATATACAACGATTTTTACCAAAAAATGGCGAGAGTCTTTCAGAAGCCATTTCTGCAGCTTATGTAAAACAAAAAGGGTTGTGGCGTCATACACTTTCTTTAAACGCATTAAATGATCTCTACAAACAAGATGATGAAAAGCTCCGAAACAGCCATTTACTTTATCCATCCTATAATATATCGCGTATATCTGCAGATAATATTATCAATCCGAGATTTGGCAGCTCTTTTAATTTTACTATCCAAAGTGGAAGCGCCAATGTATTGTCAACCACGAGTTTTTTTCAAGCCGAACTCAAAGGGAAATATATCATGAGTCCAACCACAAATAGTCGAGTTATTTTACGTTCCGACCTTGGCTACACAGTCGTGAATGACTTAAATCAATTACCCTTAACACTCAATTTTTTTGCGGGCGGTTTAAATAGTATACGTGGCTTTCCCTATGACAGCATTGGCCCTGGCAGGTATTTACGTGTAGGCAGCGTCGAATTACAACATAAAATCGTAGGCGATTTAAGTGGTGCTGCATTTTCTGATGTTGGTAATGCAAGCGACCATTTTAATGATGGATTAAATCGTGGCGATGGATTTGGTCTTATTTATACTTCTGTGATAGGACCCATCAAACTATACGTAGGACGCGCTGAATCTAAAAAAGGAAAACCCATGAGCGTTGAATTTAGCATAGGACCTGAATTTTAATGTGGTATTTTATTAAATTTGTTTTTATCACATGCCTGCTTAGTATGAGTACGGCTTTCTATCTCTTAATTGCGACACCTGCAGGATTACAATATGATTTACAATGGCTAGCAACGCACACCCCGGGAAAATTGTCCGTCAAAAAACTTGATGGAACATTGCTATCAGGCTTCACACTTCATGATCTTTCCTATCAAACTGAAAAACAGCAGATATCATTTAAATTACTTGATATACACTGGGACCCGCTCTTTTTGTTAAAAGGCAAAATTGATATTAAACGATTAAAAATAGAAGATGGCCGAATTATTTTATCCGATAAAAACGAAACGTCTGGAAAATTACCTGTAAAATTATTAAGTCTATGGCAACGTGTCATATTACATCATCTTGTCATCAAAAATCTTTATATAGAACAATCCACATTTACTATAGAGCTCAATGGTGACCTCGCCGATCACTGGGACCTTCGCTGGAAACTGCATGCACTCGACATTAAACCATGGCTTCCGAACTGGAAAGGATATATCCATAGCGAAGGGATGATTTCAGGCAGCTTATCTGAACCCACATTACATATGGAATTTAATGCAAAAAATCTAGCTTTTTATAAGCAAGCTATTCCTCCATTAAAAGGTAAAGCTAATCTATCTTTCCAAAAACAAAAAATCGATGGGCATATACATCTTCAACCTGTAGATCTAAATACTATTCTCTCATCCCAAACTTTCTTAAAAAATCCTCGCGGAAAAATATCGGCTGATCTTGATATTCATGGAGAACTTTATCATCCTATTGTGACTGGTGAATTTGCTATTGATAACTTAAGTTTTAATATTCCAAGCCTGGGAATACATCCCAAAGCCATTTTTATTCAAGGAAATTTTACTGATTATAAAACGATAAATTTACAAGGTAGGCTTCAATCAGGAACAGGGAAAGCTCGTTTTGACGGAAATATCAACCTTGATCAAGATAACTATCCTATCGCTCTATCACTGCAAGGTGATGGGTTATCTGCAGTACAATTACCCGAATATAAAATCCTCATTTCTCCCGATATTAACATACAATTAAACTATCCTGTTTTACAATTACAAGGAAAAATACTTGTACCTTATGCGGAAATTAAACCAAAGAATTTTAGTGGGACAACAACACTTCCTGAAGAAGTGGTATTTGTTCAACAGAAAAAAGTTGCAAACACTTCTCCTTTAAATCTTGTCTTGGCAATTGATCTTATTTTAGGAGATAACATTAATGTTTACTATGACAATTTACAAGCATCGCTCGGCGGGAAGATACGCATTACAAAAGATGTCGATAGCCCAGCCATTGCACGCGGTGAATTTTATACGCTGCAAGGAAGATATGTTGTATATGGTCAAAAACTCGGGCTTCAAAGTGGACGCTTGATCTACGCAGGTAATACTCTCACTAACCCTGGTCTAGAGATTGAAGCAGTCAAGAAAGTAAGACGTGTCATCACCCATAACTCTGATGAATTTGGAACTCGAATACCTTTATATGCTGGAATAGAATCTATTCAGGTAGGTATTCGCGTCAATGGTACTGCAGATAAACCTGTGATTTCATTATTTTCTGTTCCCTCAGACTTAAATCAGGCTGATATTTTATCATATATTATACTTGGTCAGCCGCAATCTCATGCATCGAGTAGTCAAAGTGCAGCTATTTTAAGTGTGTTAAGCACGCTCAACCCAAAGGGCACTAAAATTAATCATTTCACAGAAAAATTACAAGAAACCTTGGGCTTAACTGAATTAAATATAGAATCTGTTCAAAATTTTAATCCATATTCAAAATCCGTTGAATCAAGCACTTCATTTGTGATCGGCAAGCAAATTACAAAAAAATTATCGCTCCATTACAGTATTGGTTTATTTGATCCTATATCTGTTTTAAACTTACGTTATCAAATAAACAGTCATTGGGCCTTGCAATCTGAAACCAGTACTGTTGATAATGGCGCAGATTTATTGTATGTATTCGAGCGTGATTAAGTCATTCATTCAAAAAGGAAGTTTAATATGAAAAAAATTTTGCTACCTATCATAACTATGCTTATTTATGCAACATCCATGCCTTCATTTTCTGCTGATACGGCTGCGATGGAAGACACCACACCCCCAGCAGCGAGCGGACCTTTGGAAACCTCAAGTATTACTCCTCCTAAAGAAGCTATGCCTAAAGCTCCTCCTATGCAACAACCTCCGACTGCACCCACAGCACCGACGAGCATGTATGCACCCACACCCACGCCTTCCATGCCAGGAATCCCAGCAGAAACTGCCCCATCAGCACCTGCGGCCCCCACACCACCGCCTGCTACACCGTCGCCTGCAGCAAAACCTGCTCTACCAACGCCTGCAGCGCCTCCTGCAAAACCGACTCTACCCGCCGTAAATGCACAACCTGCTACGGCTGCAACTCCAGTATTACAAACCGTTCCACCTAAAGCTGTGATACCTAACCAAAGTACTCAGTTACCCGATATGAATGCGCAATAATACTTTCTCATTGCGTCGTAACCCACCTTATCTTGTCATGCCAGCATGCTGGCATGACATCCCCTATAAATTTCGTACTTAATCAATTTCAACTTTTTGTTGCGCATATTGCTCAAGAACGACATCATTTTCTAATACTTTTCGTATGACAAAACGCGGGCGTCTTCTCACTTCCTGATAAATACGTCCTACATATTCGCCTACTACACCCAAGCCGAGTAATACAATGCCCAATAAGAAAAATATCACAGCAAAAAGTGTGAAAACACCTTCAACTTCAGGCCCTACAATCACACGACGCAGCATTAAAAAGACAACAAAAAGAAAGCTTAAGCCAGAAATAGAAAGTCCAAGCATGGTAAAAACTTGCAAGGGAAATAATGAAAACCCTGTCACCAAATCAAAATTATATCGAATCAATCCATAAAAACTGTAATTTGACTCCCCTGCAAATCTTGGTTCATGAGCAACGCCGATTTCTGTTGGATTGTAAGCATAATTTAAAGCAAGCGCTGGAATAAATGTGGTAGCCTCACCGGTTGCCACCATTAAGTCGACAATAGAACGACTATAAGCTCGTAGCATACAACCTTCGTCTTCCATTTTTAATTTAGGCATCATCCATGCACGACACTTATTATGCATTTTAGAAACAAAACGTCGCCATGCGCTATCTTGACGGTTTTGTCTATGCGTATTCACTACATCATGGCCTCTTTCCATGGCTGCGACTAATTTTGGAATTTCTTCAGGTGGATTTTGTAAATCCGCATCCATAGTAATCACAATATCACCACGAACACGTTCAAATCCCGCCATAATAGCCATGTGTTGACCAAAATTCCCATTAAATTCAATCACACGAATTTGCTCCGGTCTACGTTCATGTAATTGCTGTAATATCCTGCTGGATTGATCTTTGCTGCCATCATTGGTCAAAATTATTTCATAAGGCTTTGCTAAAGCATCCAAAGTTGATGTGAGTCGTCTAAATAACTCTTCAAGGTTTTTTTCTTCGTTATAGACGGGAATCACTATGCTAATATAAGGTTTCATCTTTTTGCCTCTGAACTGGTTTGGTAAAGAATTATATTATACAATCGCTCAACTTCTACTATTTTTTACACCTATGAATGCAAAAAAAATCTACGAAATCTTTTCGCGCTTCAAAAAAGCTAATCCTGCACCTACCACGGAGCTGAATTATCATAGTCCTTTTGAGCTTTTAGTGGCTGTCATTCTTTCTGCTCAAGCTACTGATACATCTGTAAACAAAGCGACCAAAATATTATTTCCTATAGCCAATACACCTGAAAAAATACTTGCTTTAGGTGAAGAAAAACTAAAATCCTATGTAAAATCCATAGGATTGTACAAAACTAAATCGTCTAATATCATCAAAATGTCCAGCCTGCTCATCACAAAACATCATGGACAAGTCCCCGACGACAGAGAAGCATTAGAAGAATTACCGGGTGTCGGACGAAAAACAGCAAATGTTATTCTCAATACTTATTTCGGAGAACCAGTCATTGCTGTTGATACCCATATTTTTCGAGTGGCACAACGCATAGGTTTAGCTAAAGGCAATACCCCTTTGGAAATTGAAAAACAATTGGTCAAAAAAATTCCTAAAGAATTTTTACATGATGCCCATCATTGGCTTATATTACACGGACGCTATGTTTGTGTAGCTCGCAAGCCTAAATGTCCGGAGTGTTTAATACGGGATTTGTGTGAATTTCCGGATAAAACACTCTGTTAAAAACTATTTACATTTTTTATATCTTTATCTATAATGTATACATATGGTGTATACATTATTTTGAAATCGGAGTCATTATGCTAAGAGCACAAATCTATTTAACCACTCAGGAACGAAAACAGCTGCATTTGCTTTCCAATGAGTCAGGAAAATCACAAAGTGAATTAATCCGTGAGGCGATTGATTTATTTATTGATCAAAAAATGGTGGATAAAAAAAATAAGGTTCTTTTAATTCAAGGAATAAGAGGAATATGGAGCAAACGTGACGACCTTCCTGATTTTGCAAAATTAAGAACCGAGTTTGATCGCAATGATTCATCTGGAGACTCAGAATGACTCATTATCTTATCGATACCGATGTGTTAATTGATTATTTACGCGCAACTGATAAGGCTATTAAATTCTTAGAAAAAACCATACCGACAGCAACATGTTATCTCTCATCGATTACCGTTGCTGAATTATATGCGGGAATCAGGGAAGGAAAAGAAAGACATTTGTTTGAAAAATTTTTACAAGCATTTGAAATTGTCGCTGTCAATACAGAGATTGCGAAACAAGGTGGGCTATATCGACGTGATTTTGGAAAAGAATATGGCACTGGATTAGCAGACGCTCTTATCGCCGCTTCTGCTCATCATGTTAATGCTAAACTCGTTACTCTAAACAAAAAGCACTTTCCCATGCTTAAAAACATCCTCATACCTTACATTAAAAATTAGCCTTAATTGGAAATGCTGTTGAAACTGTAGGATGAACACTTTGCTCATCCTAGCGTCCATAGATATGCTAACCAGGTTTGCTTATGATATATTTTTGTTCATCAAGCGCCTGACTCATCCCCTTATAATATTTGGAACCAGCATACCCCAAACTGAAGAGACCTACAGCAACAGAAGTTTGTACTGGATAGGTAGCTGCTAGACCCATAGCACCAAGCATAGTAGCAGTTCCCGCTGTCACTCCTGCAATTATCAACAATTCCTGATCAAGAGGTAAACTCTGACCATGATATCTAAATTCAGCAGCTCCTATAGCAGCGCCCAACGCTCCTCCGCAAGCGCCATACGCAACCCCGCTGCCAGTCTTAGAGGAAAAAAAGCGATTACCTTGTTTTACAGTTTCATTCACAAGTCTTCTAAAAAACATAAACTCCTCCTTTAGAAATAATATTGGAATTGTAATGTTATCACATTCGCAGAACCCCCATTACCACTTGGGCCTGCCACACCTGAACCTGAAGAAGTATCCGATTTACCATAATTGATATCTCGGCGAAGTTCTAAACTTTGTAAAGTGTTTCTCCAAAATGAAGTGTTAGCTACAAGAGAATAACGCTTAGCAGGCAAACCTATTGCTAACGCATCTTCACTCAATTGATAACTTCCGCTTATGGATGTTGGAAAAGTAATCCAGGGGATATTATAAATGACTTCAAGATTCGCTGCTTGAGGTTTTGCACCATCTTCATCAAACTGTAAATCTTGAGTATTAAAATTTGTTGATGCCAAAATATACTCTGCGATCAGCTGCCAATTCTCACCTAAGCTAACTTTCAAATTGAAATCGTAAGCAGGAACCCTATGGACCAAATTCTCATTACCTGTAGCAATTTGCAAAACGTCAGATGAAGGTATATTTGTGGCACCTCCAGGTACATAAGTTTCAATAGGCCCACTAAAACCACCGAATAATGGCGGATTATTATTATTGTTACCAGTAAATTGCATACCAAGAGAATCAGCAATATTGGAAATCACGCCACCGCCAATCACTGCCGTATATTTTTCTTGTTTGAAAGAATAACTGACATTAATACCGCCATTATTGATGTGACTATTGCCGTTTATACGAGCTGGACCGCTAAAAATATAGCCGGTAAGGAGCAATGAATTTGGGTCTTGTGACTTGTAACCGACAACGAGCGGTCTTGCCAATGTTCTAGCTAAAATCTTGGTAAGTGGACTACTCACCATCGTCGTTGAATAAACACCAAACGGAACATACATTTGACCAAAACTTGCATAAAATGGCGATTGAGTAAAATCACCTAATACGATAAAGCCCTTCGTCAAAAAAACTCGTGCATTTAGCACACGATCATTGGAACTAAATGCACCTGTTTGTGTACCTATATTATTATCATAAGCAAATTCAAAAAATGCAGAAGTCCATGGACTTGGCCCCATGATATAAGCATCAAGATTAACCGAAGTTAAATCAATATCACTGGCGCCATTAGTACCAGAACCGCCTTTTCCTAATGCCTGAACTTCAACGAGACCGCTTAACAGAATATGCGACCCCAGGGCTTTGCCCATAGGACGGCCTAATGCTTTGAGACGTTGATCAACGTTCTTATCGATATTTAGCAATATAATATCTTCATTGACGCTAGGACTGTTAACGATTAAATATCCGCCCGAAAACTCCAAAGGAACACCGATATAAGGACCACTTGATACGAATGATTGTCCTGGAACATCCAGATCCAATGGCAAATACAAAGGACCTCTTGTCGGTAAATCTGTTGGGCCCTCAATTTGTGAATTACCCGCCGCAACAGAGCCATCATTTTGAGCAGAAGAAAGATTTGCAGATGGGGCATGATTTTTTCTAATGATCTTTTTTTTAGGTGCAGGAGGTGAATCGGATGAAGTGGTCGCAAAAGTTGATCCCATCATCAATCCAAACAAAGATAAACCCAAAACCACGGGAGTAAACCGTACTTTCATATGCACCGCTCCTTCATTATTGAGAACTTTTATAAGCTGGTAAAGTTACCACAAGTTTAAAATCAAGCTCAAGGGAATATTTGCTTTTTTTATATAAAAAATATAATTGCGGGAATGGTAGCTTATCCGTTACACTTGCAGACTTTTACACTTGAAGTCACAATGAAAATCAACCAGCTATCAGAGCTCTTACATCCAGGGTGGAAGGGTAACCTTCTCGCATTGTTCGCAGGAGCAATACTGACATTAGCGTTCGCGCCTTTTTTTATCTTTCCACTCGCCATATTATCTCCTGCCCTACTACTCGCATTATGGCTATATCTCACTCCAAAACAGGCTTTTTTACGCGGCTGGCTTTTCGGTTTAGGACTATTTGGTACCGGAGTCTATTGGGTTTTCATTAGTATTCATACTTATGGAAATGCATCTGTCTTCTTAGCAGGATTTATCACCTGTGCGTTTATTGCTATATTGGCCCTATTTCCAGCTTGTTTAGGGTATCTACTCAACCGTTACTTTCCTTATCCAAAAGAAACCAAACTAATCTTCGCTTTTTCAGCTATCTGGATTTTATTTGAATGGGTACGCAGCTGGATTTTTACGGGATTTCCGTGGTTATTGTTGGGTGATAGCCAAATATATTCTCCTCTCAAAGGTTATGCGCCGATCATGAGCGTTTACGGGGTTTCCCTGGCTGTATTAATTAGCAGCGGCTTGCTCGTCAACGGCCTCCTTAAAGCTCGCAAACATGATTACAGGAACATGACGATCAATTTTTTCCTGATAGGGACGATATGGGCTTTAGGATACGGCTTATCTTTTCTTCATTGGACAAAACCTAAGGGCCCGCCCATACAAGTAAGTCTGATTCAAGGCAATATAGAACAAGAATTAAAATGGTCTTATGATCACCTCGCGCTGACATTAGATTTATACCGAAAATTAACGAGAGAAAACTGGGACAGTAAACTTATTATTTGGCCAGAGAATGCTATACCACTGTCTTTGCAGAATGCCATGGAATTTGTCGATGATATAGGCAAAGAAGCAAAAAATAATAAAGCCACCCTTATTACAGGCATACCTATTCAAAATGGCGCTGAAAATAATTATTTTAATGCCGTGATTGCTATAGGTCATGATTACAATTTTTATCTTAAACAAAAACTTGTCCCGTTTGGCGAATATACTCCGTTTGCTGATTATCTTACGAAAATCATGGATCATTTTAATATTCCCATGTCTAGCATGGTTCCTAGCAATCAAAAAACAAAGCCTCTCTTTGCACAAGGCTTGGAAATTGCCACATTTATTTGTTATGAAATCGCGTTCACGGAACTCGTAAGATTGCAAAATGATAGCGTTGGAATACTACTTACCGTGAGTAACGATGCCTGGTTTGGTCATTCTATTGCATCATCACAACATATGGCAATGGCGCAAATGCGAGCCATTGAGCTCGCAAGACCTGTCCTCTTTGTATCAAACACAGGAATAACCAGTATTATTAGACCCAATGGCACTATTCAATCAGCCATACCACCCTTTCAAACCGCCGTATTAACGGATAAAGTTCAAGCTATGACAGGAAGAACATTATGGCAACAACGCGGCATGGATCCTCTGCTGCTTATGATGATCACATTTTTAATTATTTCTTTTAAATCACAGAGAAAGACAAAGAAAAAGCGAGCTAAGAACTATGGAAGAACAGTACAACCCACAAAAAATTGAAGAAGCTGCACAACGACTCTGGGATGAGCGTAATTGTTTTAAGGCTGTCGAAGCAGTCAATCAAGAGAAATTTTATTGTTTAACCATGTTCCCCTACCCTAGCGGCAGACTTCATATGGGACATGCGCGCGTCTATACCATAGGCGATGTCATCAGTCGATATCAACGCATGCTAGATAAAAATGTCATGCAACCTATGGGCTGGGATGCTTTTGGCCTGCCTGCCGAAAATGCAGCGATCAAACACAATATCCCGCCTGCGGAATGGACTCACAAAAATATTGATTTCATGCGCAATCAAATGAAACGATTAGGTTTTGGCTACGACTGGAGCCGTGAACTTACGACATGCTCACCAAGCTATTATCATTGGGAACAATGGTTTTTCTTGAAAATGTATGAAAAAGGCCTGGTTTACAAAAAAAATGCTGAAGTCAATTGGGACCCTGTCGATCAAACCGTCCTCGCCAATGAACAAGTGGTCGATGGACGTGGCTGGCGATCAGGCGCCTTAGTCGAGCGACGTGAAATTCCTCAGTGGTTTTTCAAGATCACCGATTACGCAGATGAGTTACTTAATGACATCGAAAAGCTGGAATATTGGCCTGATCAGGTCAAAGCCATGCAAAAAAACTGGATTGGACGTTCTGAAGGCACTGAAGCCATCTTTAGCGCAGAGAGCTGTGATCTTACTGTTTTTACGACTCGCCCTGATACATTATTTGGTGTCACTTATCTTGCGGTCGCACCAAAACATCCATTAGCAGAACAAGCTGCCAAAAATAATCCGGCCATTCAAGCTTTTTTAGATTCATGTAAAAATATTAAAGTTGCTGAAGCTGATATGGCGACCATGGAAAAACGCGGCTTACCTTTAGGTTTAAACGCAATACATCCTATCACGAAAGAAGCTATTCCTATTTGGGTTGCCAACTTTGTTGTCATGGAATATGGCGTAGGTGCAGTGATGGCTGTCCCTGCACATGATCAGCGGGATTATGAATTTGCTAAACAATACGATTTACCTATCAAACAAGTCATTATTCCTACGGATCAAACGATATGGGATTTTGCAAAAGGTGCATATACCCAGCCTGGTGAACTCATTGATTCCATGCAGTTTACTGGCCTTGCATCAAAAATGGCGATACCTCAAATCATTGAATTTCTCGAAAATCATGGCAAAGGTAAACGTAAAATCAACTATCGCTTACGTGACTGGAGTATTTCAAGACAACGCTATTGGGGTGCGCCTATTCCCATTATCTATTGCGAAACATGCGGCGCTGTACCTGTTCCTGAAGAAGATTTGCCTGTTATTTTGCCTGAAAAAGTTGAATTCCATGGCGTCATATCCCCGCTCAAATCAACACCTGAATTTTATGAAACAACTTGCCCTACTTGCAAAAAACCAGCGCATCGTGAAACCGACACGTTTGATACCTTTTTTGAATCATCCTGGTATTACGCACGCTTCGCCTGCAAAAAGCAAGACAACATGATGTTAGATGGACGTGCCAATTATTGGGTGCCTGTAGATCAATACATAGGCGGAGTTGAGCACGCTGTTTTACATTTATTGTATGCTCGATTTATACATAAAGCTCTACGGGATTTAGGGTTATTAAATAGCGATGAACCTTTTATGCGTTTATTAACTCAAGGACATGTGTTAAATAAAGGCATCAAAATGTCGAAATCCAAGGGCAATATTGTCGATCCTGATACCTTAATCGATCGCCTTGGTGCGGACACAGTACGTTTATTTATTATCTTTGCAGCGCCGCCTGAACAAAACCTGGAATGGTCTGATAGCGGTGTTGAAGGTGCGCACCGATTTTTGAAACGACTATGGGCATTTGCTTACGAAAACAAAGAAACGATAAGTAAACAAAATAATGCTCTTGTCGCTGAAGAAATTAATCTGGATGAAATGGATCATAAACATCGCGATGTTTTGCGTCAAATCTATGAAATTCTGGATCAAACCAGGTTCGATTATGAGCGCTTACAACTTAATACGGTGGTTTCTGGTTGTATGAAACTACTCAATATCTTGAATAAAATGCCTGACACGACAAATATGCGAGATCATGATTTTATCATTCATAAGGGTATGAGCTTTTTATTACGATTACTTGCACCTATCGCACCGCATATAACCCATCAGCTTTGGCATGATTTACATTACAAGGGTTTACTCATTCAAGCCCCCTGGCCTAAATGTAATGCCGGCCCCTTAAAAATGGATACTATTGAATTAGTCGTCCAAATAAATGGTAAGTTACGCACGCGTATTACGGTGTCTAGCACTGCTGACGTTAAAACCATAGAAGAGACGGCCTTAGCGGATGCAAAAGTTCAACTATCCACCACTCACAAAGTCATCAAAAAAGTGATTACTGTACCGGGAAGATTAGTTAATATTGTGACAGGTGATGCATGATCTCAAAAACAATACGTACATGGTTTTTCATTATTTTACTATTCAGTATCACAAGCTGCGGATTCCATTTACGCGGCTCTATGCCGCTTGCGGCTCCTCTTTATAAACTTTATCTAGAGACTAACGATCCTTACGGACAACTTTCACGCTATTTAAAACAATTTTTAAAGATTTCTGGCGTCAGCTTAGTTGATAAACAAGAAGATTCCACTGCTGTTCTAGTAATACTACGCGAGGCCACCTCACAACAATTATTAGGAATAAGCGGCACACAACAAACACGCCAGTACAATCTTATTTTGAATGTTACCTTCCAAGTGACTGATCCAGTCGGTAAAGTATTAGTACCGCTGCAAAGTATCACTGAAACCCGGTCATTTACTATCAAATCAGACCAGATTCTTGCGGGTAGCAATGAAGCTAATAACTTATATAATCAAATGCGTCAGGCTATTGTTTACGATATGATGGCGAGATTAGGTTCGACAGAAGTGACCCGTTTATTGACGCCTGAAACGACAGCCAAACCATGAAATTATCTTACGCTCAATTAACACAACATCTTAGCAAATCTCTGGCACCTATCTATCTTGTCCATGGTGATGAACCCTTATTAGTAGAAGAAACGATGGATGCTATTTATAAGGCAGCACAAGCAGCAGGATTCACAGAGCGTATTTCTATCGTCACAGAGTCAGGCACGGATTGGGGAAAACATCTTTATACGGATACACATAGTATTTCTTTATTTGCCAAAAAAAAAATAATCTATTTAAACTTAAATCACATTAAATTAAATGCTGCTAATGGAAAAATACTGGAAGAATATGCCCATAAATCCGTGCCAGATACACTTGTTCTCATGCACAGCAGCACTAAACTGGATAACAAAGTCGAAAAATCAAATTGGTATAAAGCCATTGAAAAACAAGGCGTAGTCATGACTCTTTGGCCTATCAGTCCTGATCAAATGCCTGCTTGGATTATGCAACGCGCCAAAAAAAATCATTTAATCCTTTCCAAACAAGATGCTGAATGGCTTGCTTCACAAATGGAAGGTCATTTATTGGCAGCCTCCCAGGAAATTGAAAAACTTTCTTTGCTTCAATCCAGCGGAACACTGAATCATCAAACTATTCAAACTGCGGTGACAGATAATGCTCGTTTTGATATTTTTAGTTTAATGGATAGCGCCTTACTTGGTAAAACAAAGCGTGCCTTACGCATCTTACAAAACCTGGCTGATGAAGACATTGAACCTACGCTTGTTTTATGGGCTTTAACACGCGAGTTACGCACACTTGCAGAATTACAAAGAAAACTAGCAGAAGGCTCTTCTCTTGCTAATTTATTCCCCTCATTTCGCATTTGGGAAAAACGTCAACCTAATGTCAAAGCCGCCCTGCAACGTCATAAACAAAGTGATTTTTGGGATCTATTAATCCATGCTGCTAAAGTTGATAAAATCATTAAGGGCGCAGACATGGGTAATGTTTGGGACGAATTAAAGAGTTTAGTTATAAAAATAAGCAATAAAACACTCGTGATACAATAAAGTCATGACAAGACAAGCCATAGGCATTTTAGGCGGCACCTTCGACCCAATACATTTCGGGCATTTGCGTATGGCTTTAGAGTTGTACCAGACTCTCAATTTAACTGAAGTACGCCTTGTTCCCTGTTATCAACCCGTACACCGAAAATCACCCATTGCATCAGCAGAAGATAGATTAGCCATGGTTAGAGCGGCTATCGTAGATGAACCTGCACTAAAAGTAGACGACTGTGAAATAAAACGTCAGGGTCTCTCTTATATGATAGATACACTTCTCTATTTGCGTAAAAATAACCCAGATACCCCACTTTGTTTAATCATGGGGATAGATGCTTTATTAGGCTTTCCAAGCTGGCATCGTTATGAAGAAATATTAGATTTGGCCCATTTAGTGATTGCTCATCGCCCGCAATACCATATTCCTGACGCGGGAACTGTATCAAAATTGATTAACCAACATTTACAGCATCATCCAGCTGTCATACATGAGTTACTTGCTGGAACAATTATTTTACAACCCGTGACACCCCTGGATATATCGGCTACCGACATACGCAAACAAATAGCGATGGGCAGAAGTCCGCGCTATTTATTACCAGAAAATGTATATAAATACATAGAAGAGCATGGTGTCTATCATATTTGTCATATATAATGAAATTGTGTACTCCACATAGGAAGCGCAGAATGCAGACTTCGCACCTAGAGCAAGTTGCAATTGAAGCACTCAATGATTTAAAAGCCTTAGACCTTATAACCATAGACATCCGAAATATAACAACCTTAGCTGATACCATGATCATTTGCACAGGTCGATCTAATCGGCATGTCAAATCACTTGCGGAAAATGTGGTCGAAAAAGCTAAGCAAAATCATCATAATTACATCAAAACGGAAGGTGAAAAAGAAGGTGAATGGGTCATCGTCGATTTAGCCGATGTTATTGTACATATCATGCTTCCCGCAACCCGAGCGTTTTATAACTTAGAAGACCTTTGGGAACCTATTGAACTCTTGCGAGAACAGCATGCGAATTCGTCTACTGGCTGTAGGTAACAAATTACCTTCATGGGTAGACGAGGGTTTTAATGAGTATCTTAAACGTTTTCCAGCGTCATGTTCTTTAGAGCTCATTGAAATTCCTGCCGAAAAACGCAGCCCTCATACAAAACATATGGGGGCTTTGCAACAACTCATAGACCGTGAAGGTGAAAAACTACTCGCAGCCATTAAACCTGGCAATCGCATTATTACCCTAGAAGTCACAGGCCAACTCTGGACAACTGAAAAACTCGCCTCTCATATTGAAAAATGGCAAGGCGAAGGCCGTCATATTGATATGCTTATCGGCGGCCCTGATGGATTATCGGAAGCTTGCTCAAGAAAAGCTGACACCAAATGGTCACTCTCTCCTTTAACTCTGCCTCATCCTTTAGTCCGCATTATTGTGGCTGAGCAACTATATCGTGCGGTGAGCATTTTGAATAATCATCCTTATCATCGTTGAGCAAGACAATCTTCAATCAAATCTTCACCTTGCGTACGCGTGATTTATTGCGAGCATAAATTATTTTTATTCCAACCAAAGGTGATTTTCGTAAAAATTCAATAAATGAAAGTTTTGGTTTTATTAAATGTCGGCTTTTCATTTTCTTCTCCATATACTGACTAGTTTTAGTATAACAAATCATTAAAAAAAATAGCTAGGGGAGTCAAGGATAAACCATCACCCCGGCCCCTGTGATCCCATCACCGCATACATCATTTGCAATTTTTTAAGTTGTTTATCATAAATCTCGGTATTTTTTTGCATCAGTTGTAATTGTGATTGTAAAGCCATAATTTTTTTCCCAAACTGCTCAGGATCACTCGTTTGCTCATAGATAAGCTCGCCCATATCATGCGCTGCCTGCTTAATGACGACACATGATGGAGTATCATTTATTTGACAAGCTGAATAAGCAGTTTGCAGCTCCGCTGGATGCATTACGAGATAATCATAAGTTAATGTATGATTACAACTGGTTAAAAACAAACAAAAAAACATCCAAAATATGTAAAATCTTGTGAACATTCCCTAAATCCTCTTTGTGTGTGTTATGATCCCGTCATTGTATTTATTTTTAAATGGAAAGTGTGATGATTAATGCATTATTTTCAGATCCCAAAATAAAATATCCCACTAACAATATGGAATTACATTTTGACGAGTATATTACAGAATGCAAATCCATCATTGCAAGCACTCGCGTTGATTTAACAAAAGATAATGCTGAAAAAATCATTGAAGCAAATAGTCCATTTGAATTAAAACCTAAAAATACGACAAAACCAGACATAGGTATTTTACTTATTCATGGTTTATTGGATTGTCCTTTACATGTAAGAGACATCGGTGAACAACTTCAGGCACAAGGTTATTTAGTAAGATCCGTACTCTTAGATGGTCACGGAACAGTACCGGGCGCATTGCTTCATGTGGATTATCGTGAATGGCTGCAAACTGTGCGTTATGGCATTGCATCGTTAAAAAAAGAAGTTGAAAAAATTATTCTCATCGGTCAGTCAACAGGCGCAAGTCTTGCGCTTTATCAAGCTATTGAAAATAGCGAAACAGTATCCGGCGTTATTCTGGTATCACCTGCGCTTAAAATTCGTTCTTGTTTTGCGCCTATTGCTAATTGGTATCGCTTAATTGATTGGGCATGGAAACGCGCCGCATGGTTCCATCAAGATCCTGAAGAAACCATTGATTACGCAAAATACTCATCACTACCTTATAACGCTATCTATCAGGTGTATCGCCTATCACAAGATTTGAAAGAACGTCAAAATTCACACTTGCCATTATGTCCTTTACTTTTTATACTCAGTCAAGATGATAAAATTGTTTGTCCAACAACAATTATTGATTATTTTCTAGAGCATAACAATATTAAAAGTCGTTTACTTTTATATAGCAATCACTCAAATCACTTTAAAGACTCTAGAATTCAAATGAAAGCTTCTGCTTACCCAAGGCACCATATTATTAATTTTCCGCATACTGTTATTCCTATATCCCCTGCTAACCCACATTATGGAAACATGGGAGACTTTAAATACAGCAGTCATGTTGATGAAACCCAAAACGTCATTTATGGTGAATATCTTAGAGATGATCTATTTTATAATCGATGTATGTTAAAACTTGGTCTTACACATCTTCGAAAAGAACGTTTAACGTTCAATCCGGATTTTATGTATATGAGTGAGTATATTAAAAAATTTGTTGAAGATTTATAATTTTTGATAGATCATGTGCTCCACTCAAGGATCCATCATAGCTGGAAGCTGGGAGGCTCAGACGAATATTTTCAGATTATCTTGCTTAAGTCGCAACCTTGATCAAGCAGAGAAAAATTTTTTACATATGGGCGCGGAAAAAATAGACCCAAAGCGCGAACTTGCTGAAACACAGCAGTATTTCAGGATATAAAAGAACTACGTGACAAATTAAATGGTTCTATTCAGTCATTACAAGAAACGCGTGCTCGCTTTGATAATCAATATCAGAACGAATTAAAATTATTTAACTCTACATTTAAAGGCAAATTAATCCGCGTTCTTGCGAAATTAGATGAAAAAAGTCCTGAGTGCTCGTTAATGTAAGATCACATCATTAATAAATTCTGCAACAAGTGCGGGGCCCCTTTTTATCTTTCGTTCACGGCCCGGAGTGTAGTAATGAAGAATGAAGCTGGTCTTTATCGCTTGGTTCCATCAAAAGCGTATCATTGACAATGTTCGCATAAAATTCAGTAAGCTTGGTATTATGATAATGGGTTAAGGGTTGTCTTAATATGCCAGCTACAGTGCTCTGTATGTTTTGCCATAGTGCTCGCACTTCCTCATCCGTTAAATTATCAAGATTGTTAAGGCTAGCATGAATCTTGGCAACTTGACTTGGCACGCTTTTTGTATTAAACAAATTTATCCTTATTTCAGCTTTGTCTATAAACAATTTAGATTCGGGAGAAGGGACGATGTCAGGGTTATTTTCAATGTAATCTTTAATCAATTTTAATTTTTTCAACTCAATAGGAACTGGCAGAATAGCGATTTTTTCAATCTTAAGGAGTTGTAATAATAACTCTAATTTTGCGACGGTTGTTCGAAGTAACATATTTCGTTCTTTATCGTTCAGATCCCTCGAAGTGCAGCGTGTTTCTTTACAACCATTTTTCCACTCTGGTTCCTTGCTACAATGGAAGGCTTTATTTATTATATTTTCCTTAATCGACACCTCCACTTCTTCTCTTGAGTATAGCTTATGTGTTATTTTCATGATTTTCATGCTTCGGGATCCAGCGTCACCTATTTCATAGGTATAACCTTGAAAATTTATTGTGAAACCATGTTTGTTGAAATCTTGAATCCACACAAATTCATTTCCAAGAACAAAACAATAACGTCCTGGAATATCAGAGTTTTTATCTTTGATATATTCCTGAAATTTGGATTTATAAAGATAAAATGAAGAACAGAATGCTATATTTTCTTCAGGTTTTAATTCACTAGGAAGAGGAGCTCTTACATACCGAATTACGTCTGCAATAGTAGAAATCCTATTTTGATCAGATGCTTCATATACCCCTTCTATGATACTATTTCCTAAAATAGTAAAGCTGTGTGAAAATGTATAGTTGCATGTGCTGCCACTGTAAAAGCTAGAATCATATGAGGCCTCTTCTCTATCAAAACGTTGGTACTCTACGACGGTTTTGGATGCATGAAAAGTGACTTTATAGTCTACTTGTTCTTGCGAATTATCCGTAGAAAACTCCAGGATGATAAAACCAGTTTCATCAATCGTTAGCTTTATGAGCTCCTGACCTTTTTGGATATTAATAATTCTATCATCAACAGTAGACAGCTCAGGAAATGATTTTAAAAATGAAGAGATTGTTTCTAGATCATTAGGATTTAATGGAATGTTGCGCTGCATATTTTACCTTACCGTATTTAAAAAATGGCAATAATATATCATTTTGATTAATAGTTTGTCAATAAGACGGAAGGTATCAAGTGCCAACATTCTACATGTCTTTTAG
>JABDBK010000029.1 GCA_013288655.1 Gammaproteobacteria bacterium
CGAAAAAGCACTTTCATCAAAAACTACGCCTATTGCTGCTGTAGAAGAAGACGAGGAGACTGTCGCCTGAGTACGGATAAGCAGAATGACATCCGACGCGCAGCACTCAATTTGCTCGCGCGTCGTGAGCATTCAACAACGGAACTATGTCGCAAATTGTTAAAAAAAAGCTTTTTAGAAACAGATATTCATGTCGTATTGAATGGTTTGGCTGAAGAAGGCTTATTAAACGAAAGTCGATTTATCGAAAATTTCATCCATTATCAACGCAATCGAGGCTACGGCCCATTACATATACGTGCAGACTTAATAGAGCGCGGAATAAGCGAAAATTTGATTGAACATCATCTTGAGATTAAAGATAATGCGTGGTTAACCAGCATACGCTTTGTCTGGCAAAAACGTTTCAAAAATAAATTAGCTCATGATTATAAAACCCGAGCTCAACAAATGCGTTTTTTACAATACCGTGGATTCACGCATGATCAAATAAAGAGTATTATGAATAATGATGAAGAATAAAAATTATTTAACTGCAAACCAACTGCGTAACTTATTCTTGGCATACTTCAAAAAACAAGAACACACTCTAGTTCCAAGCAGTTCACTAGTGCCAAATAATGATCCTACTTTATTATTTACTAATGCCGGCATGGTACAATTTAAAGATGTTTTTTTAGGCAAAGATGAGCGCCCCTATCAGCGAGCAGCTTCATCCCAACGTTGCGTGCGCGCAGGCGGCAAACACAATGATTTAGAAAATGTGGGATATACGGCAAGACATCATACGTTCTTTGAAATGTTGGGCAATTTCAGTTTCGGCAACTATTTTAAACGTGAAGCCATACAATTCGCATGGGAATTTTTAACCAAAGAATTACATATACCCGCAGAAAAACTTTGGGTAAGTGTCTATAAAGACGATAAAGAAGCCGCTGATATTTGGCTGAATGAATTAAAAGTTGATCCCACACGATTTAGCTACTGTGGCGATGACAGTAATTTCTGGGCTATGGGTCCAACTGGCCCTTGCGGTCCATGCACTGAGATTTTTTACGATCATGGCACTCATATTCCAGGCGGTCCTCCCGGCAGTCCTGATGAAGATGGTGATCGATACATAGAAATCTGGAATATAGTATTCATGCAATACGATAGAAGTGCGGATGGTAGCATGACCCCACTGCCTAAACCTTCTGTCGATACAGGAATGGGTTTAGAACGTATTTCTGCCGTTATACAAGGCGTTCATAATAATTATGATATTGATTTATTCCAAAACTTAATCAAAGCCATTGCAACAATCACTCACACAAAAGATTTAACACATACATCCTTACGCGTTATTGCTGATCATATACGTTCTTGTACGTTTTTAATTGTAGATGGTGTTTTACCTTCCAATGAAGGCCGCGGTTATGTATTACGACGCATCATCAGACGTGCTCTGCGTCATGGCAATAAATTAGGTGTCACCGAGCCATTTTTTTACAAACTGGTAGCTCCTCTTGCGAAAGAAATGGGTGAGGCTTATCCAGAACTCAGCAAAGCACAAACTCAGATTGAAAAAGTATTGCGCCTTGAAGAAGAACAATTTGCAGCGACTCTTTCGCAGGGCTTAAAGTTGTTTGAACAAACGGTAAAAGAATTAAAAGACAAAATGATCCCCGGCGACATTGCCTTTAAACTTTATGATACTTATGGTTTCCCTATTGATTTAACGGCAGATATTGCAAGAGAACGTGATTTAACGATAGATATTGCAGGCTTCGAAGCAGCTATGGATGAACAACGCGAACGCTCACGCCAATCCAGTAAATTTACCGCAGATTATCATGTAGGTGCGCATCTCGAATACCCATCCGAATTCGTGGGCTACGAACAACTCAACAATACCGCAAAAATTATTGCCCTTTACCAAGGTGACAAAAAAGTAGATGTATTAAACGCAGGCGAAAAAGGTTCTGTGATTCTAGATATCACGCCTTTTTATGCAGAATCCGGCGGTCAAGTTGGCGATCAAGGGATGATTGCCTCATTTCGTGTTCACGATACACAAAAACAAGGACAAGCCATTGTACATCTAGGCAAACTTGAAAAAGGTCAACTTAAAATAGGTGATACTGTACTTGCTGAGGTCAACAAAGAAAAACGTGATGCTGCGGTCCTTAATCACACTGCTACGCATTTATTACATATGGTATTGCGCCAAGTATTGGGTGAACATGTTATTCAAAAAGGTTCTCTGGTTGAACCCGATCGTCTACGTTTTGACTTTTCACACACCTCTGCCCTTTCATCTGAAGAATTAAAAATCATAGAAAAAAAAGTAAACGACGAAATTCGTCATAATCATGAAGCAGAAGTCCATATTTCTTCCCCTGAGGAAGCGATCAAACAAGGCGCCATGGCATTATTCGAAGAAAAATATGGCGACAAGGTTCGTGTCGTTCGTTTTGGTGAGTCTGTTGAATTATGCGGCGGTACACATGCGCATCACACAGGTGATATAGGTATTTTTAAAATTACATCCGAATCAGGCGTTGCATCCGGTATACGTCGATTAGAAGCTGTCACAGGCGATAGTGCTTTACGTTGGTTAGAAGAACGTGAAACAAACTTTAAACAAAAATTACAACAGTCTGATGAAAAAATCCGTGCTTTAGAAAAACAGCTCGAACAACTCAAAGCCAAGTTTGCCGCCAATATGGGACAAGATCTCGTATCTCAAGCCCAAGCTATAGGGAATGTTAAAATCGTCGCTTCCAAACTCGACGGCGTTGATCCCAAAGCATTGCGTGATACGATTGATCAGCTTAAAAATAAATTAGGCAGCGCAGTGATCGCACTTGCTGTTGTAAAAGAAGGCAGAGTTAGCATTATCACTGGCGTCACCAAAGATCTCACGAATAAAGTCAAAGCGGGCGAACTTGTCAATATGCTAGCCCAACAAGTCGGCGGCAAAGGCGGCGGTCGGCCGGATCTCGCGGAAGCGGGGGGTAACCAGCCTGAACATTTAGAAAAAGCTCTTGCTTCCGTTTATGAATGGATAAAGGAAAAGCTCTAAAAACTGTTTTACCCAAACTTTTTCTGTACACTTTATCGACATTTCTAAAAATTTCATGCATCATATGTAAGTTATTATTAGGATTAAGCAACCCATGGCACTTATTGTACAAAAATATGGCGGAAGCTCTGTCGGCACCTTAGAACGTATCAAACATGTCGCCTCAAAGGTGATGCAGGCCAAACAAGAAGGCCATGATGTCGTCGTTGTTGTCTCAGCCATGCAAGGCGAAACAGATCGCTTAATCCAACTGGCAAGCGCGCTTGGTCCTGAACCAGATCCACGCGAGTACGATATGCTTGTCTCTACCGGTGAACAAGTTTCTATGGCGTTACTCGCCATTGCATTAAATACAAAAAACTGCCCTGCCCGCTCCTATACGGGCCCACAAATTGGGATTATGACCGATAGATTTCACACTAAAGCACGTATTTTAGACATCAAAACAGATCTGCTTCACCGAGAGCTATCTGAAGGTTATGTCGTCGTCGTAGCCGGTTTCCAAGGTAAGAATGAACGCGGCGATACCACCACCTTGGGACGAGGCGGCTCAGATACGACAGCTGTTGCGCTGGCTGCTGCTTTAAAAGCCCATGAATGCCATATTTATACGGATGTGGATGGCGTCTATACCACCGACCCGCGCGTGATCCCCGAGGCAAGTTTACTATCTCATATCAGTTTTGAAGAAATGCTGGAAATGGCAAGTCTAGGTGCAAAAGTCTTACAAATGCGCTCCGTTGAGCTTGCTAGTAAACATAATATGCCCATACGCGTGCTTTCAACTTTTAGTAATAATAATATGGGAACATTAGTGACGTTTGAGGAAAAAATTATGCAAAAACGTTTAGTTTCAGGTATCGCATTTAGCCGCGAAGAAGCCATCATTGCCATCAATGGTGTACCTAATAGAGCGGGCATTGAAGGTTATATTTTAGGGCAAATAAGCGATGCCAATATTGAAATCGATATGATTGCACAAAATGCGACCGACAAAGACACCACTGACTTCACCTTTACCCAACATCGTAAAGATTACGATAAAACTTTAAGTATTATGCAACAATTAGGTAACGAATTGGGCGCTTTTTCTGTAAAAACCAACCCAAAAGTCGCCAAATTATCTCTTATTGGTATAGGCATGCGTTCCCACACCGGTGTGGCTAGCAAAATGTTTAAAGCATTAGGCGATGTAGGCATTAATATTCAAATGATTACGACCTCTGAAATCAAAATTTCTGTCGTTATCAATGAAGACTGCCTGGAAAAAGGGATACGCGCTATTCATGAAGCTTTTGAACTTGATAAACTTTCAACAGAAAAACAACAGGTTTTTTTGGAGCTATAACTCCAAAAACAGCGCCTAACTTGCATTTCAGGCCGAAAATTCTAAAAATAATATAAAAAAATGCAAATCCCATTTGCACTGAGAGGCCTTATTGTTTACCATTGCTGACTTTAATCGACGACCATTATTCGAAAGATTAATAAGTCCGAGATAATGCAACATTGAATGTCAATAGTTATGGAAATCAAAAAATATAGTTACAACAGGGTAGTTTAAGGAGATGGATAAATGCTCATTTTAACGCGACGTGTGGGTGAAACACTCATCATCGGCGATGATGTTATCGTGACTGTACTTGGTATTAAAGGTAACCAAGTGCGTATCGGTATCAATGCGCCAAAAGAAGTCTCTGTTCACCGCGAGGAAATATATCAACGTATTCAACAAGAAAAAAATACGACTCCTGTGGTAGAAGAGAAAGAACCAGTAAAAGTAAAAGAGAAGAAGGAAAAGAAAGACAAGGGAGCTGAATAGTCGTTAGATACTAACGTTATTCTCCTTTTATGGAATCACACGGAGAGATGGCCGAGAGGCTGAAGGCGCTCCCCTGCTAAGGGAGTATGGGGCCAAAAGCTCCATCGAGGGTTCGAATCCCTCTCTCTCCGCCAATAAGGATATACATAACGATAACTAAGTAAGAAGCGCCCGTAGCTCAGCTGGATAGAGTACCTGGCTACGAACTAGGGGGTCGGGAGTTCGAATCTCTCCGGGCGCGCCACATGTTATTTCCCTCAAAATGGGAATCTTCAAAAGAAAGCGAACCAACAAATAATCTAGCGCCCGTAGCTCAGCTGGATAGAGTACCTGGCTTCGAACCAGGGTGTCGGGAGTTCGAGTCTCTCCGGGCGCGCCAGATAAAATCAGTAAAAGCAAAAGCTCGGCTAAAGCCTTAGAGAAGATCAGTAATCTTTTAACTCTAGATTTGCTTCATTTGAAATATCTGTATACACTTCTCCGCAACTCGCGCATATAACATTATGTTCGCGATTGTGTTAAAACCATAAAGGAATGCAATTATGAAACAATTTATTAGTATTTTAATAAGTATTTTTTCTATTAGTTACGCATCTATTACGTTTTCTGCTACACCTACCATTGAAGATGAAGATTGTCCTTCTATATCTACCATAGCAAATGTTACATTTACTTCAGCAGCCAAATTTGGTGCTAGTTGGAAATTAACACATAACTTAGGTTATTGGGATGTTAATTTTATAGTTCGCTTAAATGAAGCAGAAACATCAGAAGAAGCATTAATACTAGGTCAAAAATATTATAATACAAAAGTAACCTTATATTCTCCTTCTGGAGATCCTGGTGCATTATGTGTATATACAACAACCGATAGCTATACTGTTTTTACTTCGCACTTTAATTAAAAAAGGGTGTCAGACCTAAAGAGGGTGTCAGACCTGACAAACAGACTTAAATTAAATTCTAAAAGAACCTAATTGATCAATATCAAAAGTCTATTTGTCAGGTCTGACCTTAATGGCACTAACTTAAGCAATATTAATTTCATATGGCAAGCTTATGATAATGATGTCTGGGTTTTCGCAATAATGGATAATTTTTCGGCCTACGCTTGAGTTTTCGAGGCTCATGACGACCTGGTCGATTACCCACAGTTCTATATGCAATAGCTTCAAGTAAAACATGGTATGTAGCGTTCTTTTCTGAAAATATTCCAAGGTTACGAAATGCTTCGAGAAGTTGCAGCGTAAATTTAAAACTCAAGGTTCGTGGTTGTTTATTATGAACTAACGCAGCTTGCGCCATAACTTTTCTAACTAAATTATAAGCTAAAACATGTGCCCAAACTTCTTTACGAACCATAGATGGAGTTTTCCCTCTTAGTATTCCCATTCGCATGGTTTCTTTAATTGACATTAAATCAACTTCGACACACCATCTGTAACTATAAATATTTTTTAAATCATTATTATTCACACACTGTGAATCTAAAAACGTAGTCACTATAATGCGCGATTTGGATCGAAAGCCATTCCTGGCCATTTGGATTTCTACTTCACGTATTATAAAACTATCTGCAAATTGATTGTATTCTTTGATACTCATCCATTCAGGTTTTGGTGGTTTCTTCCATTCAACTATATGATCTTTTCTCCCTAACTTTTGTCCTTTTCTAAAATCATGATGGCGTCCATTATGTAGAGGAAACACTACATCTACTTTAAGTCGCATTAATGTCGCTATTAAAAAATATGAACCATAATAACTATCACCTAAAACAATGTCGCCTGGCTTAAAAACATGCATTAATTGTCGCAATAACGTATGTTCACCGGCTCCTTTTCCAAAACAACCACCCATTGCTAAATCTAAAATGGCTCCTGTTGCATATGAAAGAATTGCAACAATGCGCGCGATTGGAAATCCTAAACCGGGTTTTTGATTTTTCATTTGTGGGTAGACCGCTTGATTTTCACATGTATCAGGCATGAACAGAGTAGATCCATCTATTAACTTAATATGTCTTTTACGCCAAAACCAATTTGGTGACGCATTCTCTTCTAGTTGATCCGCACACTCTTTGGCTAAATTAGAAATAAGTGTTTCGGGTAGGCGAGATCTAGCTTTACTGTAGGCGGCTGTATTAGGAGATGGGATCACTTTTCCCTGGTTTGCAAAATGCGCAATAATGTGCGCCACGGCTGCCTGGCATGATTGATCATCACTGAGAACCTGTGATAAGAATCCCCACATTGTTACATCGGGAGAAAAAATTCGATTACGAAAATTGCAACTTTCAATATTTTTGGCAATAGCATGAGCTGAAAGAATATCTTTGAACGGTAAGCCATCTGAAGTTTTTAATTGATTTAGAACAGATTTTGGATGATTCACATTTTGAAATATGGTATTGATAGACACTGACGCCTCCTGCGTATAGTTGGTTTTTTCGACGAAACAAACCATACGCTAAATGGGGGCGTTTTTCATTGTTTTTAAGGCATTATTTCTTAAGTTAGTGCCATTAAGGTCTGACCTGGGGTGGTGATAGTTGGATGATACATTCTGTCATAATTTTTTTCCAATGCATCAGGATTGAATTGAAATTTTATAATTTCAACCGATATTGATTTGATTATCTTTCGTTTATTACAACAGAAAAAATTACACCATCCTGATTTGTCTTCTTCTCTAGCAAGTTGATTAATTATTTTATGAATAAAATGTATTAATTCAGTTTGCGTATAAAAATGTTTACCTTCGTCTTCTAACCAATCTTGTAAGGTAAATTTATTTATCCATGATTGATAGATTCGATACCGAATGCCTTCTGTATTACTCTCTTTTTCAATAACAAATGCATGAAGATATCCACCAAATGTGAGATGAAAAACAGAATGCTCTTGTGCTCCTGATTGTGAAAATAATTCCTGGGTTTTATAAGTTTCTTTTAAAAAGAATGTATCAGCTGAAATAAGAGATGCATTTTTCCGATCAAAAAACGAACTTTTCCCAGTCAATAGAAAGAAAACAGAAGAAGCGGTGGTTAAACAATTACTTCTTCCGATAAATGTCTCTTCATCGCGATGTACTATTTTTTTTAATTTATCGACGTGGCTACTTTCAAGCTGTTTTTGTTCCCCTTGAGGAGTAATTAGATTATTAGCAAACATTTTTTCACATAATTATTAAAATGAATGAACGAGTAAACATGGGTATCCTTTATAATCTTTTAGCATACTAATCAAACAATTAAAGTATGCTGCAGAAGCTGCGGCGAGCTGTAACTGCTTCTTCTTTAACAATGCTATCAGATTCCGCTGATTTAGAGTCCATCACTGAGTCTTCTCGAGGCATTTGAGTTGTCGTTGATGCGCTTTGGAAAAACTGACCAACTGCGCATGGCTGCCTATTTCCATACTCAATTTTTCTCTCTTCTAAAGAGGGATTGCCAGGCTCACTAACACCCTTTCCAAGAGCTGGATCAGCATCAGAAGCTGTCAATGGTGCAGTTTGTAAAAGAATATTAAGCTGTTTTTCAATTTTATTAACATGAAGGCGAAATTGACAATCATTAAACATATGATCTTCGTATATGGTAGCAAATTTTTCACCATTAAATTTCACATCATACTCTGTTCTTGGAAAAGCTTCTTTTACATCATGTTTTTTGCTATATGAAAACCCTTCCTGCTTTGGTAGTTTTATAAAAAACTGCTTTTCCTTTTCATCGAAGTCAATAGCTGCGCAAAAACAACCTAAAAGTGCCATCTGTCGTTCTTCAGGTTTATTTTTCCCTATGGGTAGAATAATATCAGGAGTATTTTCTTCGAGTAGCCGTTCTTTTTCTAATATTTCAGCACTTTTAGGTAATGATTTAGGCAAAGCATCTAAGTTTTTTACGATAGTTTCGATCTTTGCAAAACTCTTACTGGCATTCATATTAGTTTCACTGATTTCAATATCATTAAAAAATAGTCTATAAATGAAACGATCTCCACTTGTCTCATAAGTTGAGCGAAGTACGGTGTGTTCTGTCATCAGATAGTGAGTGCTTTCTGAAACAATGACATAATCATATGCGCTTATTCCAGATGCTTCTATTTTATTGACAAAATCTTGATTTAATCTTCCATTAATTAGAAAAAAAGGGATATCTTTTGGCATCTCACCGCTCTCGTAATGTTTAAAATAAGAACGATTATGGCATAAATGATCATAAATGTAAACGATGAGAAAGAGCCATAAACTCATACGTGGACTCCTTCCGCCGCACAAAGTGTCCTTAGCAATAATGCGAGCAAGAACCTATCATGAAACTATACAAATATTATTTTTTAAATTTTTTGACTTGCGGGGTCTCTTCGCATGTTTGTTCCATCTTCCTGCATTCCTCCTCAAAGTCTGCGCAATAAGAGTTTATTTCGTCTGGATTGATGGGTTTATTATCGTATAAGTTGTCCGTTAGAGTCCTAAAGTTAGAGGTATTTTAGCAATTATGTTCTTTTCATTTTCCCTTATATTTTCATTCTTTTCTATTGTTGAATCTTTTGGTTGCGTAGCAAAAATCACATTGTTGATACCTGTAGTAACACCTTCAACATGTGACCCCGCTGTAATGACCGTTTTAATTGAAAGACCGCCTCGCTTCAAAATATCTTCCCTTTGTTTTTGTCTCAATGCTAAAACTTCTTCTATGGGTGTACCTGCTTCTACTACTATATTTCCAATAGAGAGGTCCACGTGTCCATGGTTACCGCTTACCTTAAATTCATAGGTGCGTGGCTGCATGTCAGATGTCGCTAAATTTCCTAAAGCCTCGGCAGAAGCTAATAAACAAAAAATAAATAATTTTTTAGGTGTTAAATGAGAAAGAGTATTGTTTACTATTGCCCAACATGACCTGTTTTTTTGATGATGTAATCTATCTTGCATATATATCTCCACTATAGAAAATATCTAATTCTTGTATCCATTACGTTAGTCATTAACTGTGCAATTATATATATTACATAAGACTACAACCACGATTTTCTGGTTCTGTATGTTCGATTCTTCTAGCATTTGCAGCTAAGCGTTTTACATGAATAGTCTCGATGGTAAGTTGAATGTTATCAGCAGTCGTATAGTTTGGTTGTATATCAGAAAGCTTAAGCTCTCTAAATGATAAAACGGTTTGGAGATCATAATTTTTTCCGTGCAAAAGCACAGGAATATTTGGAATCTCTTTTGTCACAGCATCGTACCACTCAGGCAAGAATTGGCTTTGTTCATGCGGTTTTAATTCCATTTCTTTCAAAACATCTGTATTTTTAGGTTTATTTTCATATTTCAGTATGAATTTTTTGGTGTCCTCTGAATAGTCATTTGAGTTATTTTGCGCAGGCAAAGATGTTTTTTTCTCATCATTACTTGTGGCGCCATTCAATAAATTAGTTATGCCAGTCGTTGAAGAAACAGCAGTAAAATCAAAGGAACCAAATTCACCTTCTCCGACAACTAAGTCCTGAACACCAACAAATCTCGCTTTAGGAGAGCACCCAACAGAAGGAATCACTTTACCATTGACTTTGACATTATGTCCGATTTTTATACCAGGCTTGAAATCAGGATAATTTGGACATTCAATAGAAACATTATCACAAATTTCTCCATGAAACACAGGATCTATATTTTTTGATATGATTTTCGCATGAGTATCTATGTAACTTCTAAATTCTGATAATTTTTCACAAGTAATGGTTGAATGACTACTTACAGGACGAACAAATGTAACATCTTCATGACATATAACCTTTGAGTGTTCTTCCATATCACTTTCAATATGACTTCCTGAAAACTCAAAAAGTTTGCGTCGAGAAATATAAGCGGTATGTGTTTTGGTTCTAGGTAACATAGAAATCCTTATTAATGAAGTGAATAATATAGAGTTTATAATTTTTGAAGGAGTTTACATTTAATTAAATGGGTCGTAAATACGTAAAAGCTACGTATAATTCTTTGATTATACATTAAAAATAAAATCTAGTTGATGTGTCCGAAACTAATACTCTTGTATTTGTTTAGTATAAAATATATACTACAGTATCTTGTTTGATGCTATATATTCGAGATTAAAACTACCATGAATAAAATAGATATATCAGAAGATCTACATATTTATAGATCGTTCAACGGCATTGTATTGATTCGGCCAGAAGAACTCGCTGGTAGACATATACCTATATATCAGAACATACACCATACGATAAAAAGCATTCTAAATTTACCATGTCATATTTATTTTTACGATCAGAATAATCGTTTTCAATTAGCTAATGATCTTTGCGCAGAAGATTGTGGATTTGATTCATCAAGAGCTGCAATAAATAAAACTCTATTTGATACAAGTATGCAAGAAAGCGCCAAAATTATTATTGAAAATAATAATGAAGTATTGAAAACAAATAAAATGAAAATTATTGAAGAAGAACTTTCTTTAAAGAATGGTGATTTTACAGGACAAGCGCTTTCTATTAAATTACCTTGGTATAATAGGAAATATCAAATAATAGGTGTATTTGGCATGTCGGTTATTTTTGGAAAGCAAAAACTTGACAACATATTATCTCATACATTAGATATCGGACTTCTTAGTCAAGATAAATATTTTTATCATTTACAGTCAAATAAATTTTATTTATCTAAACGAGAAAAAGAAATTATTCATCTTCTTATGATGAAAAATACCGCCAAAGAAATCGGTAACCAACTAAGTGTTTCGCATCGAACCATAGAAAAACATATTGAACAAATCAAAAAGAAGCTTAACGTCAAAACTAAAGCTGATATCATTGCCAAGATAATGGATGACAAAATGATGTAACTGCTAAAATCAGGCTTTTTCAAAAAATTTTGCGTATGAACTACTGCCGTTTTGCAGATACAACTTTTAATTTATATTTCGGATCATCAATTGCGGCTTTGATATCTTTTTCTCGCTGCTCCGCACTTCTTGCGAAAAAGGTTCCAATAAAGATACCTTTACTCACATTATTTCCATAACCATCGTGAGGATTACCATTCTCATCGGGTGTACAAGTTTCAAAACGGGTGGATTCCCCCACCAATACAAGTAACTTAGTTGAAGCAGGATACCGTTCGAGCAACTTCATTTTGTTAAAAGTATTCATTAACTTATCAATGGATTCTTTTTCTCTTGCTGCTTCATCACGAGTCTCATAGCCAACCATCACGGTAACTTGTTCATTTTCTTTTACATGAATAACAGGAACAACTTCTCCTTGAGGAACGATCATGAGTCGCTCACTACTTGTCATTTTTTCTTCACTATTATTTTCTTTCACATGAGCAGACTTGAGTATCTCTATAGTTCTTGGATCACATTTAGATTTAAGTGCTGGAGTACTTAAAATCATCTTCGCGCATTCTTCATGATCTAATCCAACAAGTCGTAAATCGTCATTGTCAAAAACATTAGGTGAATTTTTTAAAATAAACATGGCCGTTTCAAAATGAGCGAGGCCAATTTTTTTTATAGAGTAATGACATATCAATCTTAAATTACTATTATTAAGAATAGTCATCGCAATTTCTTGATTTTTCAGTGCAAGACTTTCTAAGATTCTTTCCTCGCCACTGTATGAAGTTACAATATTCCCTGAAAAATATCTAAATTCCTTCAGAACTGATAAAGTTGTTTCAACATGACTGAGACCTATGAAATAAAGAATTTTATTACTGCACTTTTCTCTTATAGCTTTTGTACTTAAAATGATCTGAGCAAGTTCAACGTATTTTTCACCTAATTTATTAATCGCACTTTGTCCACATTTAGCCAGTAAATTCGGTGTACGTAAAATCATATTGCCAGCTTCAACATGTTTAGATCCTATCTGACCTAATTCATAATCATTTAACTGACTATTCATCGCAGGGTTTTGAAGTATATAGATAGCAGCTTCCGAATGCGCGCATACGATATTAATTAATTCATATCTATCCAAACGCTTCACCAACAATGGTGTCTGCAAAATTTGCATGGCTGCATCTTTATTTGCTACAGCAACATGTTCTAAAAAAGATGGATTACAACTTTTTTCGTGAAAATAAGGATTTTGTAAAACATACATGGTTGCCTCATGACTCACAGAGGCTATTTCGTCTAATTGCCTGGAATCACATCTTTTTACTAATGCACTATTCTTCAATGTAAAAATGGCTGCTTCTGGGCTCGATGTACACAAGTTACCTAAATCACTACCATTTAATTTGGCTTGCAAAGCTTGATTATTCAAAATATCGATAGCGCATTGCGGAGATTTTCTAGCAAATTCTGACAGTTCATATCCATTAAGTTGATTTGAAAGTAATCCATTTTGCATAATCAATGTTACATTTTCAACGCTGCGTCTTCCTATTGAGTAAATTGAATAACTATCACACTTTCCAAATATTTCGGGCGTTGTTAAAATTTTTTTTCCCACTTCAGTGTGTTTTACACCAAGTTCTCTTAATGTTTGATCGCTGCATTTATTACATAAAAATGAAGTATTTATAATAATGAATGCTGCCTCTAAATTTTCATCCCCTAATTTCAATAAATGCGAATCTTCTAGCTTACTAGTAAGTATAGAATTATTTAAAATAATTTTTACAGTTTCTTTTTGCTCAATCATGATGCTTATTAAATTATTTGCATTTAATTTGTTAACTAAACTAGGCGTTTGAACAATTAACTTGGCATCATCAAGATTTTTTTCAGCTGCTTCTCTTAATTCATAACTTTTATAAGTAGAATACATCGCGATTTTTTCATATGAATCTTTTGGAGACTCTGATATGCTTTTATAATCTGAAATTCCTGCTAATTTTTGAGCCCATAAAGAACTATCAACAGATGATGTTGATAGTTCGTTGTTGCCTCTAACCTGCATATTTTAACTCCTCTTGTAGTAACATATAGTATAGGTTTGCAGTTTTGTTTAGCGAAGCTTAGGACTAGCAAGCCCTGATTCAATTAGGTTTTTTTCTTGTAAGTATTTATTGATGTCTTGTAAATATTTTTTGACGTGAATTTCTTCTAATATACCGTCCTTCACTAATTTTTCGCATGCATTTTTCAATGTTGTATAGTCTTTAAAGTGACAACCACCCTCAGCACCATTGACTAAGTTATAATTACATTCTTTGAATAACTCGGTATACTTTTTTGCAATTTCTGCATTATGAAAAATCAATGAAAATTGCAGATGCGAAGAAGTAGGATTTCTTTTCGTATCAGTAATTAAAAGAGCTAACTTTTTTATAGGATTTTTTGGGGATGTATCAATTTTAAAATGTTTAATTATAATACCTAAGCTATTAAGAATTTGTTCATCATCACTTGGCTGCTGTTTGGGTGTATCTGCAAACATACTTGCACAAGAAGAACTCGGATTTCGATATCGATCAAGAACACTGATACCCATATAAACTGACTTCCCTTCCTCTACCAAAACATCACCTTCCCTTACTACTTTCTTGTTTGTTCTTAGCATTGTTGACACCACCCATGTTGCGACAAGATAGAATTAAATCAGAAGCAGATATTAGAGTTTTTTAAATGCGTAGTAAATACGTAGAGATTACGTATTGATAGGACATGTATTATGTTTTAAAATAACACAGATTATTATTTGGTCGAAATATTATAAATAAAGTTAAACGTATGCAAACACGAGAAAACGAACAAATAGCTGAATTAAAAGCATTAGCAGAGAATTTCCCGCAAGCTGAATTGGATTTAACTCCCTATAAAGATGTATTAACCGATGCATTATTAAAGCCCATATTGATCAATGCAAACAAACATTTAAAGAAGAAACTCGTTTTGGATGGCTGCAACAAATTAACTAATAACGTTCCCTCTTTAATTGCAAAACACTGCCCTAAGATTTCTTATATCAGTACCAAAAACATGTCATGGGCGGAATGGAACACTAGAAGATCATTCAAAGAACTCGAAATACTTCACATGGAGGGTTGTTCTCAATTAAAAGATGTCAAGATCATTGCGCCAAAATTAAAAAATTCGCTAGATATTATTAAAGTAATTCATGTTATTAAATATGCAAATTGGCAACCTGATCATTATTATTATCCTAATTTTAATCTTCGCCCTTTTCAGCGTTATTTTACTCTTAAATTATATCAACATGAACCTCCTATTGTAACCCTTAAAATTAATAAAGAAAAAATTGATACTGATTTAGCGCTAGAAAATTATCTAACCAAAGGTTTGAAAGACAATGCTATCGATGAAATAGCATTAGATCATTGGGGTGATCCGAATAAATTTATTGATACTATTAATACAAATATCGCTGAAAATACCTCTCTAAAAACACTGGCTATCAAAGGAACATCATTCACTTCAAGAAGAATTGAGCCTATGCTCTTAGTTCTTCTAAAGAATAAAGCTCTTATTAAGCTTGACTTAAGCAACAATACCTTTATGCACAACTATGATCCATCTAGAAGGGTAGGATATCTTGCTGATAGATGTAGAAAATTGGTCCCCTTATTAAGCGAACATCCACAATTACAAAACCTAGACTTGAGCCATAACTATCTTACTTTAGGTGATAGTGAAGCCATTGCTAGTATACTTTCCTCATCAACAAAAATTAAAAATTTGAATTTATCTAACAATCATCTCGGTGGTGATACTGGATTAAAAGTGTTAACCAAGGGTTTAGAAAAAAATGAGTCGCTCGTTGAAATTAACCTAGATGATACCATACCACCTACATGTGGCGAAACGTATACTCGAAAAGAATGTACATTACAAGAATATCTCGCAGGTAAACCTACTGGTGAACATAGTTATCGTGTCGAATACAATGTATTATTTGATAATGAATCACTCATTCCGTTTTTTAATATGCTGGCTCATCAAAAAACGTTGCGATCATTGTCCATAGCTGGGTACTTAACCGATCAAAGTGCTTTAGCATTGGCAGACACACTAAAAAGCAATAAGACACTAACTCATATAAGTATAAGGCAAAACAGTTATTGTCATGGTATTAATGCTAGACTATACTGTTACAGCAACCGTTATACTTTTTCTCATAGATATATGACAGATCAAGGTGCTTCTTTGCTTGCAGAAGGCATTCAATCTAATACGACTGTAACTTCTATAAAATTACTCAATGTCTTAATAAACGTGAAAGGTTTTACGGCATTAGCCGATGCCATAGAAAAGAACATAAGATTAACAGAATGTAATATTGTATTATTTAAACCCGTGGTGTCTGATATTCAAGACGATCTCTATCCAAAATTAACAAAAAATGAACTAAGCGCCATTCATGTTCAACAAGCTCGTATTCAAAGTTATATCGAACGCAATCGTCGACTCTTAGCACAACCTCAAGAAGCAGTCTGCTTTCCTTGCGAATCAAAAGAAGAAAAAACTTTTCAAAGAGAAAAATCATTCCTTACATCATCACAGTTATCCCTATTTACAAAAACACAACAAGAACGAGATACACAAAGGGATCTCGAGCAAATGTTATTGCCCGCTAATTTATTTTCATTCATTCCAGAAGATGCTCCTCCTGGTTTACAATTAGAAATGATGAGAGCGAGTCATAATCAACTTGTTAGGCATGTCATGACCATGGATAAAAAACTTGATAGTGTTGTTGTGCACGCGAACACATTAGACAAAGAACTTGATCGTGATCCAGAGTCAAAACAAGAAATGAATAGAATCAAAGAAAATCGTAAATTAGATGATTATTATTTAAAAATCTGTGAACTCGTTTATTTTATTAAGGCTAGTCAAGCTATTACGACTATGTTGGTCGCACAGAGAGATAACGCGCATGATATCGCCGTAAAATCAGGTGCTTATGCTTGCGAAAAAGCGGTCTCTCTTCTCCACTTTATTCCTATTGTTGCAGGTTTCTCTACTTTATTTGAAGTAGGCATTGATGCAGCAGAAGCGATAGCACATTTCAACCACAGCATTGACAAAGATCGCCGCGCCCAAAATCTTATGCGTTTTACACGAGGTCTTGGTGTAGGTGGAGATGAACGACTTATAGAACGTTTCGCACGAAAACTAACATTGGCTAATCAAGATAAAATTCTTCATCCTGAGTCTTATATTGATGCCCATCTGCAACATAGTTTTTTAGAATGGATCTTAAAAAATACAAAATCGGTTGTTGATAAAGGTTCGCAAGTTTTACGAGAGCATCGTGAAGGACATGATTATTCTGCTGATGAAAAGTTGGCGCTTGCTGATATGCTAAAAATTCTCGATGCCATTGCAACCGGAGTTATTTTTCCTCCTTCCAGAGAGAATGTACAAGACCCCATGGATCAGCTTTTAGAAACGATGTTGGATTATATGAAAAAAGAAGAACAAGAAAAATCATTAGCATGTGGGCTTGCGAGCGAATTACCTAGGAGAGCAAGTTGTTAAATTTCATTTACAAAAAATGTAACTAATGCAGATCCCATTAAATTTGATAAAAGGTGAGTCATGGGGTCATATATGGATCCTCCTTTCTTCATTAAATAATTCAAGCGCTTAACAATCAATCTTAAGTTATTGCGTATTTAATGGACGAACAATATTTTATTGTGTATAATCCATACAATAATTTTATCGAAAACACACAAATTAGGAGCTCAAGCATGCAATCAACTAGCCCTACACCAGATGGCCTATCTGAAGAGACAAAACAAGAGATTCAAGAAAAGTACTTTTCTCTGACAAGCGATAAAAAACGCCTGTTTTGGGACGATTACAATGCCGACGCAGCATCAGATGCCCTGTCATTGTTACGCGTCAGTGAGCAAATGGTGGAGGCCGTTCATAGTTTTAGCGATGCTTTTTTTTGTAAAAGCTGATTTATGTAAGTATCTCAACGCTAGTGGAAAAATACTTCAACTGGGTTCCTCTACTGGCAGATTTCTCGAAAAGTTTAAAGACAGAGGATGGAATGCAGCAGCTTATGACTTTAGTGAGCAGGCTGTAAAGCAACTGCGCCAGAAAGGAATCACGACAAGAGAAGTTGATCTTAATGAATTAAATGCTTCAGGAGCATTAACATATGGCGATCTGCTAACCAGAGATATTGCCTACCCCAGCAACATTATCATGGTTCGTATTTTAGAATACCTGAATCCCTCTGCGCATGATTGTCTTTTATTTCTTCTAATAGATAATGCAGCCCCTGGAACGGTTTTTATCATCGCGGGACAAGTTTCCGGAAGCGCCGCTGAACAGGCTAAAAAAGAACCGATGACACCCGAAATTGCTCTAAGACTTCACCCCAACTTCAGGACATCATTTTTCGCTGCTCGCAAAGATATGCGAATTAAGTTAGGGGAAAGTATACTAACAGATCATATTTTGGTTGTAGAAAAAATGTCTTCTTTACAAAAATAAAAAAATTAGTAACCGATATTTCATCCTAAAAAAGAGGGTGTCAGACCTGACAAACAGACTTAAATTAAATTCTAAAAAAACCTAATTGATCAATATCAAAAGTCTATTTGTCATGTCTGACCCCGAAGATGTTGTTTTTGATTTGCGTTTTACCGGTTAAATGACGGCCAATATTAACAAGAGTTAGTTTGGTGCTTGCCAATGCTCCACCTACGGCAGCGAATAAAGAGGACAATCGGTTGGCATGAATTTCTTTACATGCGTTTGAAAAATATTTATGTAATAATCGCAATCCGTGCATAGCCTAATTCCTTGATTCCTTCGACTTGGCGGTTGAAAAAATCACAATTTTGCTATGCACACTTCAAAAAAGCCAGAATTTTTATTTTTTACAATAAGTTAAAGTATAATTTTGTGGGGATCGTTCAGCACTTGACCCTCTTATTTTCCTTATTTTCTTATCAATGCTCATCTTGATGTGATGAGTAAAATTAAAGCGAAGATACGAAAGGTCTAATCTAACCGTGGTCAGAGCTGTGTTATCATAATCATGGCTTTTTATTACATTATCAAAAGTTAACCGGACTTGTACGAAAAGCAAATTAATAACAGCTTAACAGACAAGGGTCAAAGCTGGTGTGCACATAAGAACACACACCAGCTTTGACCCCTTTAATCACGTAGGTAAAAATTTTTCATATGTATTTTTATCTAATCTTCTGTGAATAACAGTATCAGCAACTTCACCAACAATTTCAATATACGATTCTGAATCTTTGAAATTATCTGGAAATAAACAAAGTGAAAGATGCCTAGATCTAACAGATGGGTAAAGTATAGCTTCAAGACCAGCACTTCTAGCAATTTGACCTAAAATCTGTGAGTTTGCTGGAACATCGAGTTGCATTGGAGCAAATCTCCAATTATTTGCAAAAATGCTGTCATATAACTGTTGTAAACTATCTACAGGCAAACCAGGATTGATAGCTAAAGATCTTGCTTCGGATCTAAAATAAATTGGCAATTCAATATCCTTAATAAGCTCATAAAAATTAGTTAAAGCTTCCTTTTTCGTCAAATCTAAAACTTGAGTTATCTTGCCAATAACTTGAAAATGACTAAAGTTACCAGCTACAGCTAGCTCATCTGCTGTAAGTCCATTTATTGATTCATTTTGAGTTAGACCGAGACTTTCCAGATATGCAGTTTGAGTATTTTCTGCTAAATAAAGAGCGGGAAATTGTGGAAAACGCTCAATGTCAATGTTGCCTATATTGAAACGTCCACCTGGAATACTTAGCACACTTCCAGTTGTTGAAAGTGGGTTATTTGAATATTGTTGAGATACTATCCGTTTCCAAGACTTATCAAACACATACTCTTTCTGTTCTTCACGCAATGCTTGCCTTAGATTTTCCATAACTTGAGAACGGCGACTAGCAAAAAACGCATGATGCTGTGCAGTATAGTCTATGATTTTTTGATGACGTTTAATCCATGTTTTAATTGCATGAGGATTAATTTGATCCAATAGGAAAAATATTTTATGGTCTTGGGGATTCATTTTATTATGGATGTATTCCGGCTAATGCATTTCTAATGAATAATTCTAATTTTTTATAACGTCCATAACGAATCATATCTCGTGGAGATATACCGCCTAAAGCTGGATTATTTACCTGAAACCATAATGCTGTTTTTTCAGCATCGCCATTGAAATATCCTGCCATTAACTCACAGATAATCGCAATTTCCACAAGTCTATTTTTTAAGTCTTTTCTGATTTGATCATCAAATCGAACTTGAGACTTATCTTTAAAACCCATTGCCTTTGCAACATCAAATCTATCAAGCTCAAGAAAATCCACGACTTTTTTTGGAGTATTCCCATGCAAAAGACCTAAATATTCATGAGGAACTGAATTGAGAAATTCGTTTGTATTTAAATTTGTAGTAGTCATAATTCTATACCTCTACCACTATTATACTCTATACTTTTTCAATTTACACTCAATATTCACTCAATATTAAAGATTATAACTCATTGTTAATTTTGATTATTTTCTCAATTCAAATCATTCTTAATCATTTTATTAATCGATACATCATCATATACCCCATCATATACCCCTTTTGGACTTCAGTTAATATGTCATGCGTTAGAAATTCCAGATGAATGTTAAATGTTACCCAAAAATGCATTAATTATGAAACTCTGAACCTAAACCGAATCTTACATTATTTTTACGCCTAACCGTTTGGCAACGTGAATTAATGCAATATCTTTTGTTGCTAATGGTAACCCATAGCGCATGGCCAGCTCTAAATAGGCCGCATCATAGCAAATAGGGCTATACCAAACCTCAAAATATGATATAACGATCAATACTATGAACACTATCATTATAAAATGATCAAGGTATTGACCATTATGGGTAGAGAAAAAAACATCGTACTTCCATCACTGCAACGATTACTAGAAGAATTAGGCGAAAATATTCGCCTAGCTCGACTGCGACGAAAATTTTCTACAATGACGATAGCCGAACGCGCGGGTATCGCCAGAAACACATTACGGGCTATTGAACGAGGTGATGCAAGCGTAACATTTGGCGCTTATGCCAGGGTATTGCTTTGTCTCGGCCTTGAAAAAGATTTACGACTCATTGCTCATGATGACGAGCTGGGGCGAAAAATTCAAGATGCAGGCTTATCCACCAAAACACGAGCACCGCGTTTAAGCAATATTCATAAGAAAAAAAGACATGCGTAAAACCTCACCTCGACATATTGAAGTATATGCACATTGGGAGACATTATCCCAACCAACCCAAATGGGCACACTCAATGCTACGCCTGCACGCGGAAAAGAAATATTCTCGTTCACATATAACAATGACTGGCTTAGAAGCAATCAAGCACATATGTTAGATCCGTCACTTCAATTATTCCAAGGACCTCAATATGCTCCTTATGAACAGAAAAATTTTAGTGTTTTTTCATTCGTTTTAAAAGTTCTAGGACTTCATCCGGAGTTCCTGAAAGTTCAGTCGCACCATTAAATTTCGTGTTAATTGTAACCG
>JABDBK010000030.1 GCA_013288655.1 Gammaproteobacteria bacterium
TTTCTTTAAAGCAGTCGCTTGAAGAAAATTATTTTCCGAAGTGATAAACCAAGGCCCGTACAAGTCCTGGGCCTTGATAAATAAATCCCGTATAGATCTGCACTAAACTCGCACCCGCATGTATTTTTTCTTTTGCATCATCTACACTTGCAATTCCACCACAACCTATAATCGGTATTTTCTGTTGTAATAATTGATGAAACTGCTGCAGTATCATAGTCGATGGTAACAACAAAGGTTTACCACTTAGCCCGCCTAATTCCGCTGCAAAAGAAGAATGCTCAACACCGTTTCGGCTAGTTGTTGTATTCGTTGCAATCACACCATCTATATTTTCTGCTAAAAAAATCTCCGCCATCTGAGATACTTCGTGCGATGTTAAATCAGGTGAAATTTTAACTAAAAGTGGTACGTATTTCGTTTTATATTGTGCTTGTTCTTTTTTAAGTTCGCGCAACAAGGTACGCAGATATTCTCCATGCTGCAAGTCTCGCAAGCCTTCTGTATTAGGCGAAGAAATATTAATAGTAATATAACTTGCATAGGGCAACACACGCTTCATCACAAAAAGATAATCATCCAGCGCATTGTCAAGAGAAGTATCGCGATTTTTCCCTATGTTAATGCCTAAAATGCCTTTATATCTAGTTTGTTTTAGCCGTTCAACTAAATAATCCACGCCTTTATTATTAAAACCCATACGATTAATAATGGCAGATTCATTCACTAAACGAAATAAACGGGGTTTAGCGTTACCTGGCTGTGGACGAGGTGTGATACTACCGATTTCCAGAAACCCAAATCCCAAGGTTGCAAGTGCATCAATATAATCACCGTTTTTATCTAAACCTGCAGCTAAACCTACTCTATTAGGAAAATCAAGCCCCATGACAGTGCTTGGATTATTTATTTGATTCGGTAATAAATGCGTAAGACCTAATTTTTCTAAATAATAAAGCAGGTCTAATGACAAAGTATGTGATGTTTCGGGATCGAAACAAAATAATATTTTTTTAATTAATGAATACCACATCATTCAGCCGTCACAAAACTTGCAATTAACCATTTCGTTTCGTCGCGCTCAAAACGCACTTGAATACGAGCGTGTTCGCCGCGTCCTTCGTATTGCAACACCACGCCTTCACCAAATTTATGGTGATTAACGCGTTGGCCTATACGTAAAGCACCATCGTTATCGGAAAATGTTTTAGTCGTAAAATTTCTTGATTCTGGTAATGAAACTTTAGACTTCATTCTTACTTCATCGATAAATTCAGAAGGAATTTCTGATAGAAAACGTGACGCTCTATGATAAGCTTCTTTACCATGCAAACGCCTTACTTCTGCATAAGTCATATATAATTTTTGCATAGCACGCGTCATACCTACATAACATAAACGTCGTTCTTCTTCTAAACCTTGTGGGTCTTCTCTTGTCATATAATGCGGAAATAAGCCTTCTTCGCAACCTGCTAAAAAGACGACAGGAAATTCTAAGCCTTTAGCGGAATGCAATGTCATGAGTTGCACACCATCATCTGAACCTTTGGTTTGTGTGTCCCCCGCTTCAAGCGCTGAATAAGCCAAAAACGCCGATAATCTAGGCATATCATTATCTTGCTCTTCGCCATCAAATTGACGAGCAGCGTTGACCAATTCTTCCAGGTTTTCGAGACGCGCTAAACCTTTTTCACCTTTTTCTTTTTGAAAATGCTCAATTAAACCACTATTATGAATCACATGTTCTGTTTGTTCATACAAAGGTAATTGGTTCGTATCTTCTGCCAAAGTATCGATCAATTTCAAGAAGTAAGCTAAAGCATTCCCCGCTTTTGGTGGAAATGTATTTTCTTCTAATAACATTTGTGCCGCACGCCAAAGCGACATATTGCTTTGTTGTGCGCGTTCACGTATGGTAATCACCGTTTTATCGCCTATGCCGCGCGTAGGAGTATTCACGACACGTTCAAATGCAGCATCGTCATCGCAATTCGCAATTAAACGCAAATACGCCAGAGCATCTTTAATTTCTGCTCGTTCAAAAAAGCGTAAGCCTCCATAGACGCGATAAGGAATACCGAATTGCATTAAGGCTTCTTCAAGCACACGTGACTGCGCATTAGAACGATAAAGAATAGCGACGTGACGCAAAGCACCCCGCCAATCGCGTATACGATTCACTATATAACGTGCTTCATCCAAATCATTAAATCCAGCGTAGACAGAGATGCGATCACCATCATCACCCGCAGTCCATAAATTTTTACCTAACCGACCAGTATTATGTGCAATCAAAGCATTAGCTGCTTTTAAAATAGAACCTGTTGAACGGTAATTTTGCTCTAATCGCGTGGTCACCGCTCCTGGAAAATCTTTACAAAATCGTTGGATATTTTCTATTTTCGCACCGCGCCAACCATAAATAGATTGATCATCATCACCTACAATCATGGTATGATTTTCTTTACCCGCAAGCAATCGCACCCATGCGTATTGAATAGCATTGGTATCTTGAAATTCGTCTACTAAAATATAACGAAAGCGTTGTTGATAATGCGCTAAAATATCTGGATGATTGGTCCAAAGTTGATGGACTTTTAACAACAAATCCGCAAAATCAATCGAACCTGAACGCTGACAAGCTTCTTCATAGGCGCGATAAATTTTTATCATGACTTTCGCTGTCACATCGCCAAAATCAGGAATATGATGCGGTCCTAGACCTTCATCTTTTTTTCCATTAATAAACCACTGCGCTTGCTTCGCTGGCCACCGATCTTCATCTAAATTAAGTGTGAGAATAACGCGTCGTATAAGGCGCTGCTGATCATCGCTATCAAGTATTTGAAATCCTTCGGGAAGGTTGGCGAGAGACCAATGCAACCTAAGCAACCGATGTGCAAGACTATGAAAAGTTCCTATCCACATAGTTTTGGCAGACACGCCCAAAACCTGTTCAATGCGTGAACGCATTTCATGAGCGGCTTTATTGGTAAACGTGACAGATAAAATATTAAACGGCGAAAAACCTTCATGCTGAATAAGCCAGGCAATTCTATGCACTAATACCCGCGTTTTGCCACTGCCTGCTCCTGCCAATACCAATTGATTACACAAAGGCGCTGTAACCGCCTCGCGTTGAGCATCATTTAAACCATCATGTAAGTCTGTATTTATCATAGGTCGCTATTGTATAAGAATCAGCTCAGAAAAGCATGGATTGTTTGATGCAAAATAACACTTTCGACGTTTGACATGGATCAAATTTTTGATATAATTTTAGTTATCAACAGATGATAACTATATTTTATGACTGACGAAAGAGATCTTGAGACACTGCTCGATTTAGACGGGTTTATTATTGAGCAAGTACATGGGTGCTGGGTGAAATTTGAAGTCCGACTAACCCCTAAAACAATAACAGTACCACATGGCATACGATACAGTTTGACACTACATAATCAACATGGTGAGCGTATCATGGGTTTTGATAATGCCCATGCGGTTAAAATAAAAAACAAGAGCAAATACCAAGGAAGAAAAACATATGACCATCGTCATCGACACTCGAAAGATGAAGGTATTCCATACGACTTTGTAGACGCTCATCAATTGATTAAAGATTTTTGGTTAGAAGTTGATAAAATACTCAGCAAGCTTGAAGAGGATCAATGACTATGAAAACAGTAAAGATCGGCATCATGTCACAAAAAGAAATACGCGAGAGAACACTTGCTATTGCACGCGGTGATTATAAGCCTAAATCGGATGAACCAAAGATTTGGTTCACATCCATTCGATCACTTGCTGAAGTATTAAGTGATGAAAATCAAGTACTTTTACAAATTATTACTGATAAAAAACCAACCTCTATACGAGAGCTGGCTGAAATGACAGGCAGGCAATCAAGCAATTTATCCAGAACATTAAAAATGTTATCTGCATATGGTTTTGTAAAACTTGAAAAAATGAATAAAACAATATGTCCAATTGCTCTTTCCACTAAATTTAATGTTATTTTTGGTATACATTGGGGGAAACAAAAACTATTAGCAAACAAGCGAGCATCATAGGGGTTGTTAACAACCCCTAACAAAAATATCGCCTTTTACCTTAAGAAACCTTATTATATCCACATGAAAAAAATTAACTACCAAAAAGCTGAATTTTTACTAAGCGTTGCTGAACTGCACCAACTGCCTCACGATGAAGGTTTTGAGGTAGCCATCGTTGGGCGCTCCAATGCAGGCAAGTCCAGCGTCTTAAATCAATTAACCCAAAACAAAAGTTTAGCTCGCACCAGCAAAACTCCAGGCCGCACACAACTCATCAATCTTTTTAGTTTAGATGAAGCACGGCGCATGGCGGATCTGCCTGGTTATGGTTTTGCAAAAGTGCCGCAAGCAGTCAAAGAGCAATGGCAAACCTTGTTGGACAACTATTTAAGAACACGCGATTCTTTACGTGGATTGCTGCTTGTCATGGATATTCGTCATCCTCTCAAAGATTTTGATAGAAAATTTCTAATCTGGAGTGGTCAATGCGATTTACCCGTGCATATACTACTGAACAAATGCGACAAATTATCTTTCAATGAAATCAAGCAAACGCTCAGGAAAGTTAATGAAGCAGTTGCTCCCTGCCCCAATATGATCACCGTACAAATTTTCTCAGCTCTAAAAGGTATAGGTGTTGATGAACTAAAAGAAAAATTAAACGAATGGTTTTCTGACTAAACTCTAACAAAAAAAAAGGAATATTTCATGAGCAACAGCCGTAAAAATTACTATCATGTATTAGGCATTCAAACAAACGCTACAGTCACTGAAATTAAACAAGCATACATGCGTCAAATGCTGGTGTTTCATCCTGACAAATATAAAGGTGATCCAGCAGTTGCAACAGCAAAAACGCAAGAAATTATAGAAGCTTATAACATATTATCAAATCCCCGAAAAAAGGAAATTTACGATTTAGGCGGCGACCCTCTCCAAACAGAATCGACTGATAACAAGCAAGCTGCAACTTCATCATTACCTTTTGAAGATGAAGAATCAAAATTCAGGAAAGATCCGAATGCGAAACCCGATCCAAATTTTAAGTACCAAGACTTTTATAATACGGCGTACACCATGGCGGCTCATGAACACTATGCAGCTATAACAGACTATATCATAGAAAACATAGCAAACCTGGAGATGCATATCACTTCAGGGGATCAGCTCAATAAGCTTCTCATACTTACTTACATTGAAAATAGTAGCCATCTGATAAGAATGTTCTCTTCAGAATGGTTAAAAAAACAAGAGAACTTTGGTAATCCATCAGATTTGTGTGTCTTTTTATCTAGTCGTATTTTAATCGAAGATTGGAAGTTTTTCCTGGATCATCTAGGCCGTCATTGGTTTCAAAACTTTGTTAGAAGTCATGGACTTGCTTATTTTATGGAAAGCCTCAGCGGAATTGTGAGGAGTGCTGATCGCGATCACTATCGTGACTTACAGCACGATACTCTTTTAACTTATTTGGAACAAGCATGGTTAAGAAAATTTAGTCCTGACGCATTAGGCACGTTCTTACTTAAATCCTATAGACCTGGTGATGACATCAAAGTATTAACTTTTCTGGATGGTCACGATAAATGGATACAAAAAAATTTCACGGACGGGAATAGCTTAGGTATTGTTTTAAATAGAAGTGTTGAATACTTGAGCGATTTCGAGGACTTTAGCAATCCCAACGACCTTCTTAGTTATAGAAAACCCAAACTTCAAACTAACGCCCAAGAACAATGGGAAAAATTTTTAGCCTATCTAAGTCCATCCTGGAAAGAAAATTTTGTTAATAATCCCGTGGAACTTAATGCACTTCTTAATAGATTAGATGAGCATGAGTGGGTGCCAAATACTCAAAAAATTAAACTTTTCCTTAAGTGTTATTTAGATAAAAAAAATTATACTAATCTTTATGATATTATTGCTGTATTACAACCATCTTCTGAAAAAGGGCTTGAAACAAAAGGAACAGGTCCATTGAATGCTAAAAAAAGTTTACAATTTATCCATATCTTTGACAAAATGGAAATCTTCAGGATAATGAAAAATCAACATAAAGACGAATGGTTCAAACACATGTTATCGACCATAGATCAATATGAGCATGAACCGTTTTATAGAGGCTTATTATTTGCAGCAGCACAAGCTTGCTATGTTGAACGACAACAAAATTCAGATGAATATACGTCTAAATGGGGAAGTTTATTTGGCTGTACACGTGATGAAACACTAAAAGCTGCGAATAGCGTCATGCGATCCATCCTGCAAGATGAACCCCTTGAAAAAATGCCTGGTATTCATAAGGGAAATTTGCATGATATCAGCATGCGCTACGAAAGCAGTCGTGAGCCTATAAAAGTACAGGCTAAGTCCTCTATTCTGCTTTTAAGATAAATAAACTGTTCACCAGACTTTTCCAACGCTTGAAAAATTCATGCGTTGGAAAAAGTCTAATGAGGATCTCTGTTTACACAATCATACTTATTGAATCCATTACTGATTCTGGTTATGCTAATCGCCCTGCGATAACACTATTCGCATGAACATTGATGTTATTATTAAATCGAAGGAGTATCGATTATGGTTAAAAAAAGCAAGATACAACTCTCCTCAAATGACGCTCCTCTTATCCCCGCTAGCAAAAGCCTACCTGAAATAACTCTACGTGCACTGATCTTAGGAATTTTACTAACTGTTATACTTGCCGCTGCAAATGCTTACTTAGGCTTAAAAGTTGGGCAAACTGTATCAGCATCTATTCCTGCTGCAATTATCTCTATGGCTATCTTACGTTTTTTTCGAAACTCTAACGTTCTCGAAAACACTATGGTACAAACCATGGCATCTGTAGGTGAAGCATTGATTGCAGGTGTTACATTTATATTACCTGCGCTTATTATTTTACATGCTTGGGATGGATTTTATTATTGGCAAACCGTCATCATTGCTTTATTAGGCGGAACACTCGGTGTGCTATTCACGATTCCATTGCGCAGAGCTTTATTACTGGATACAAGTTTGCGCTATCCTGAAGGTGTTGCTATAGGCAATGTATTAAAGGCAAGTTCGGACAAAAAAACTGACATAAGTGGACTCAGTATTGGCGGTTTAGTCGGCGCAGTCATTTCTTTATGTCAGGCTGGATTTCAAATACTTACTGATAATTTTTATTACTGGGTAAAAACCTCTAACACGGTATATGGCTTCGGTCTAGGCTTATCACCTGCATTGCTTGCGGCAGGTTATATCGTGGGTGTAAATGTTGCGCTTAGTATGTTGGTCGGCATTATTATAGGCTGGTATGCAGGCATTCCTGCAGTAACATGGTTTTATGGTTTACCCGCGATGGATAGCGCTTCTGACATTGCCATGACTATGTGGCGCGAACATATACGCTATATGGGCGTAGGTACCATGTTAGTGGCAGGTTTATGGACTATATTTACCTTAATCAAACCCATCACTCAAAGTGTTCTAACATCTGTTGCTTCTATAAAAAATGCGAAAAAATCAGGAAGCAAATCTGTTATTCGAACTGAACGCGATATTCCTATTCAATATGTTTTTTGGGGATTGATACTCTTACTGATACCCATTTTTCTTTTTATTTCATTATCTGTCATTCCACAACATAGTGACATTTCACATAATTTTCGTCTCATACTTTCCGCTTTTGGGGCTATTTATATTTTATTTGGTGGTTTCGTATTTTGTTCTATTGCTGCTTATTTTGCAGGTCTCATTGGCGCCACTAATACACCTGTTTCAGGCTTACTCGTCGCATCACTTTGTATTTTATGCATGTTATTTCTTGCTTTATTCGGTATGAACGGAGGCATTGAAGGAAAAGAATTGCTAGGCGTTATCTTAGGTGTGGGCAGCACTGTCATTATTGGTGCCGGCATTTCAATTGCAAATGATACCATGCAAGATTTAAAAGTGGGTCAAATGTTAGGAGCCACACCCTGGAAACAACAAGTCATGCTTATTCTAGGTGTATTGATTGCAGCATTCGTAGTCCCTCCTATTCTTGATCTTTTATATAACGCTTATGGAATTGGCGGTGTTTTCCCACGACCTAACATGGATAAAAGTCAAATGCTTGCAGCACCACAAGCAGGTTTAATGGCTGCGGTTGCGCAAGGCGTTTATGCACATAATCTGCAATGGTCCATGATTATAGTAGGCGCCATCATTGCTGTGATCTGCATGTTAATAGACCAAGTGTTAAAGCAATTTGGTGGCAGACTTCCTGTACTTGCTGTAGGAGTAGGGATTTATTTACCACTCGATAGTTCTGTGCCTGTTATTATTGGTGGGATATTGTCTCATATCATTTACACAAAATTAAAAAAACGCTATCCCATCAAAAAAGCCGGCAATGAAACCAAGATCACGCAACACAAACATCGCGGATTAACACTTGCTTGCGGTATCGTTGCAGGTGCTTCCATCATGGGTGTCGTGCTTGCTATTCCGTTTGCACTTAAACAAAGTTCGAATGCTTTAAAAATCATGCCGGATCATTTACATTATCTTGCGAGCTTTTTTGGGGTATTTGTGACGTTCTTGTTGTGCGCATGGATTTATCGTGTGGTTATGCAAGAGCCGAAAAAAATATAACTCACTAGCTATAACTGCATGTAATATTTATAATTTTTTTCTTGTAACTATATTAATCTAGAGTAGTATTTGCCATCGTACAATAAAAGTGGTACACTTATGAGTAAGGAATACATAGCATATTTGGGTGAAAAATATACCATCGAATGGTACTACAACTCTCGAGGGAAAAGCAGTGCATTAGAGTATTATCAATCTTTATCAGCAGACGAAAGAATCAAGGTATTACAGCTGTTTAAAAGAATGGGTGATGCGGGAAAAATTAAAGATACGACTAAATTTAACAATGAAGGTGATCGCCTGTACGCCTTTAAACCGAAACCAGATAGATTTTTGTGCTTTTTCTATATTGGGAAAAAAATTATCGTAACCAATGCTTTTCGCAAAAAGCAACCGAAACTTCCAAAGCCTGAAAAAGATAGAGCATTGAAATTTAAAAACGACTATGAAATCAGAGTTAAACAAGGTGATTATTATGAGCAAAGCTAAAAAAATCATGTCCACCTATGAACGTGAAATGAAAAGCGCTAAATTTAAAAAAGCTTTTGATCAAAGCTACAAAGAATTCTTATTGTCCGAATTATTAATTGCCATTATGGAAAAAGATGAAAAATCAGTTAGAAAGCTAGCCAATGAAACTGGTATATCACCTACTATTATTCAGAATATTCGATCAAGGAAACAGAAAAACTTGAAGGTTAGTAATTTTGTAGCGATTGCACATGCGTGCGGGTATAAAGTTGTGCTAGAAAAAAATGATGATAGATTTGAGATTGCCGATAAAAGAAGTAAAAATAAACATGAACTTTATTTTACTCACCAGTAACTTTCCATATGAGCAAAACTCATCACATTCGCAATGTTTTCACAACCTAACACTAGCATCATTAATCTATCCACCCCCATTGCAACACCCGCGCAATCAGGTAATCCACTATGCAAAGCGGATAATAAAAGCTCATCAACTGGCACTGCTTCCATTTGATGTAGATCACGATATTGTAAATCTTTTTCAAATCTCACGCGCTGTTCTTCAGCATTTTGCAATTCATGAAACCCATTCGCAAGTTCAATGCCTTTATAATACACTTCAAATCTTGACGCAACGGGTGGATTTTCATGACGTATCTTAGCAAGAGCTGCTTGTGAAACTGGATAATCATAAATAAAAACAGGATATTCATTTCCTAATTTTGGTTCTATGATATGTGTGAACAAAATATCTAAATAAGTATTTTTTTCATCAGCAATATCAACTTCAATCCCATTTTTTTTAGCAGCATTTTTCAATTCATTTACGCTTGCCGCATGCGGATTGATACCTATGTATGTTTCAAAAACTTGCGCCACAGTGAAACGATCTGTTTTAGGAATAGCAAAAACTTCTTTAAAAAAATCCTGCATTTCATCCATCAACGCATGATGATCAAATCCAATCCTATACCATTCCAACATCGTAAATTCAGGACTATGTAAGCGACCCACTTCATCTTGTCGAAAAGCTTTGCATAATTGAAAAATAGAACCGCTACCTGCCGCCAATAATCGTTTCATCGCATATTCAGGAGACGTTTGAAGATAAGAAATTTTCTTTTGAGAATAAATAACAGGAATGCTTGCGATGTGAGGATCAGTGACAGTCGTCGCGGCAATTAATGGTGTTTCAACTTCTAACACATCACGTTTTTTAAAAAAATCTCGAATGCGAGCCATGATATCGGCACGCATTCTAAGAGTATCTATGGTGGCATTAGGTTGCCAAGCCATCATTCTTTGGCTCTTGAAACATACACTCCATCACGAGTATCGACTTTAATCAACTCGCCTTCTTGAATAAACAAAGGTACGCGTACCACAGCGCCAGATTCTAATTTCGCAGGTTTTCCACCCCCGCCAGAGGTATCACCACGTACGCCTGGATCAGTTTCAACAATTTTTAATATCACAAAATTAGGCGGAACAATGCCTAAAGGCAAACCATTCCACAACGTTAACATGCAATCGGATTGTTCTTTTAACCACAATTTAGTATCACCCATCTCAACTTCACCGACTACATATTGTTCAAACGTATCTTTCGCCATAAAGTGCCAATGATGGCCATCAAAATAGAGAAACTGTGCTTCAACATCTTGGACGTCTGCGGCTTGCAAAGCATCACCTGATTTATAAGTACGCTCAACAACACGGCCCGTTTTCAAATTACGGTATTTAATGCGATTAAAAGCTTGCCCCTTACCTGGCTTAACAAATTCATTCTCTAGAATGACGCAAGGGTCATTATCAACAATAATTTTCATCCCGCCGCGAATTTCATTAGTAGTATATACACCCATTTTTTTACTCCTAGAACAGATTTGGCATATAATACGCTTCTTTAATTAAGAATCAAAAGATAAAAACATGAAAAACCCATGGCAAAAAGCTCTGATAGAGGCCATTACAGATCCTAAAGAGTTATTAGAAGTACTTGAATTACCTCATGATTTACTTTCTGAAATGATCAATGCGAGCAAACTTTTCCCGTTAAAAGTCCCGCGAAGTTATATGGCGCGCATGCAAAAAGGTAACCGTCACGACCCGTTATTACTCCAGGTTCTACCCATAGATTTAGAAGAAAAAGAAGTCAACGGTTATGCCAAAGACCCTTTAGAAGAAAAAAAATACAATCCTGTTCCTGGTTTATTACACAAATACAAAAGCCGTGTTTTATTAACCATGACTGGAGTATGCGGCGTTCACTGTCGATTTTGTTTTCGAAGACATTTTCCCTACAATGACAATAATCCAGGAAAGTCGGGCTGGAATGACGTCATATCTTATATTGCAAATGATACCTCCATACATGAAGTGATATTAAGTGGCGGCGATCCTTTAGCCATGAATGATCACTTATTAAGTGATTTCACGGAAAAACTTGCTGAAATCCCTCATCTCAAGCGTTTACGCATTCATACTCGCATGCCTATTGTTATCCCTGAGAGAGTAAACGATGAACTTATTACCTGGATTAGCCAACTTAGCCTCAAAACTACTGTTGTTATTCATTGCAATCATACGAACGAAATCGATGCGGACGTTAAACTCGGCTTGGCAAAACTGGCTCAAAGCGGAGCACTATTACTTAATCAAAGCGTATTATTAAAAAATATCAATGACAATGTAGAAACACTATGTGAACTCAGTGAAAACTTATTTGCTGCAGGAGTTTTACCTTATTATCTGCATGTGTTAGATAAAGTCCAAGGCGCTGCGCATTTTGACATCGATCGTGATACTGCAAAACAATTACATGTAGAACTCACCGCCCGGCTTTCAGGCTATCTCGTGCCGCGATTAGTCAAAACAACTCCAGGCGCGCCTGCAAAACTTAGTATATATACCTAACACGAATATACAACACTATGCAGACTTTGCTAAAATATTTTTATTGATATTTAAGAGAAAAAAAACAATATGGATACTGCTCTTTTATTACTTGCGTTGATAACTTGCATCACGCTCATCGTTACTATGATAGAATTTCATATCGGATTCAGAACGATACTTAATCTATCTAAACAAACTGTGCTTGATGAAGAACAACTACCTTTCATCTCCATTATTTTCAGCGCATTAAATGAAGAGAGAGATATCGAAAATGCCTTAAAAACCATGTTAGCACTTGATTATCCCGCTTTTGAAATTATCGCAATCAATGATAGATCATCGGATCGCACGCCCGCTATTTTAGATGCCTATCAAACACAATATCCTCATCGTTTGCGCGTGATTCACATTACTGAATTACCGAAAGGATGGTTAGGAAAAAATCATGCGCTGCATATAGGCGCTAAACACGCTAAAGGTGATTGGTTATTATTTACGGATGCCGATGTGATCATGAAAACAGGCTTGCTCAAAAAAGCCATCAGTTATGCCGTTGAAACACATACCGATCATTTAACGATTTTTGAACATCATCTACGTCATCCTTTTTGGCTAAAAGTTTTTTATCTTGCGCACTATCTTACATACAGTTTAGTCGTGAAACCTTGGCGCATACGTTATGCCTGGAGTAAAAAATCATTAGGCCATGGATCATTTAATCTAGTCAGCAAAAAAAGTTATATAGCTTGCGGCGGGCATCAAGCTATCGCCATGGAATGTTTGGATGACTTAAAGTTTGGTCAATTATTAAAACAACACGGCTTCCGCCAAGACACGGTAGATGGCCGTGATTTTATTGAAAGAGAATGGTATAAAACACTGCCTGAAATGATCTATGGCTTGAAAAAAAATAGCTTTGCCTTTTACGAATACCGATTATTACCTACCTTAAGAGACCTTGTATTTGCTTTTATATTTTATCTTTGGCCTGTTATTGCAGTGTTTGTATGCACTGGCACCCTTCGCTGGCTTAATATCATCAATGTCGCACTTACCATTTACATGAGTGTCTATATCGCTAAACAATACAGATTGGAAAGTAAATTTGCTATTTTCTATCCTGTTTCTATTTTGCTCCTTCTTTACACTATACTTAATTCTGTCGTGTCGATTTATGCGAATAAAGGTGTCATATGGCGTGGAACGCACTATTCACTTGATCAATTAAGAAACAAATCAAAATAGGTACTCTACACTTTGATTATTTTCTGATATACTCTCATTCAGGACAGTTAACTGAGAAAATGAACTTGACCTTAGAAACGACCCTTCATTCAAAGATTGTGGTACTGAGCCCGGAAAATAATAAACATCTGCTTAATCTCTGCGGTCGATGCGATGAACATATACGCCTCATTGAAGATCGCCTGGAAGTCCATATTAAACAACGCGGTTTCACCTTTTCTATTAGCGGCCAGGAACAAGATGTAGAAAAAGCTTGCTTGACCTTGATCGATCTGTATAACCAGGCACAAAAAGACCGCATGCTGGCACCTTATCAAGTCCATCTCTATTTACAAACGACAGGAAAGAAATCCCCAACGATGTCCACCACTGAAAAAAGCATGGAAGTCCGCATTAAACGCGGCACTATTACCGCTCGCGGTGAAAATCAAGTACAGTATTTACAAAATATTTTTAAAAATGATATTAATTTTGGTATAGGGCCTGCTGGAACCGGTAAAACCTATTTAGCCGTGGCTTGTGCTGTGAATGCTTTAGAAATGGAACGTATAAGCCGCATCGTATTAGTAAGACCGATTGTCGAAGCCGGTGAAAAACTTGGTTTTTTACCTGGGGATCTCGCTCAAAAAGTTCATCCTTACCTGCGTCCGCTTTATGATGCACTCTATGAAATGCTGGGTTATGAAACGGTCATGCAACTCATGGATAGAAATATCATTGAACTTGCCCCGCTTGCCTATATGCGCGGGCGTTCGCTCAATGACTCTTTTATTATTTTAGATGAAAGCCAAAACACCACGATAGAACAAATGAAAATGTTTTTAACGCGCTTAGGCTTTAATTCAAAAGCAGTCATAACCGGCGATATGTCTCAAATTGACTTACCTAACAAACGAGACTCAGGATTGGTTCACGCCTTGGATGTCTTAAAAGATGTTAAAGGTATCAGCTTCACCCGATTTGTACCTCAAGATGTCGTGCGGCATCCCTTAGTACAAAGCGTTGTAGAAGCTTACGAAAATTATAATAACAGAAATGGAAAAGACTAACTGATTTATGATGTATCAAGTCACTGTTCAACGCACAATACCTAAAAATAGGATGCCCTCGACAAAAGATTTAAAACATTGGGCAAAAACGACATTAAAATATTTGAAAAAAAATGCTGAACTCAATATACGCATTGTGGATACACAAGAAATAACAGCATTAAATTCGGAATATCGCCACAAAAACAAGCCTACCAATGTATTGTCTTTCCCCTTTGATATGCCTGATGAAATCGAAGATGAATTAGTTTTTTTAGGTGATATTATTATTTGTGCTGAAGTCGTGAATAGCGAAGCACTAGCACAAGCCAAATCTCTAGAAGCCCATTGGGCCCATATGGTTGTTCATGGCACACTGCATTTATTAGGCTATGATCATGAAACAGAAGAAGATGTAGAACAAATGGAACCCAAAGAAATAGCCATCCTAGAGATACTAGGTTTTCCTAACCCTTATAAAGAGAAATAAAATGGAAGAAGATGCAAAATCATCATCTAAAAGATCTTGGCTAGAACGCTTAAGCGATATGCTTATACGTGAACCCAAAGATAGAGCACAACTCATGGAAGTATTACGCGATGCGGAAGAGCGCGATATTTTAAGCGCTGAAATGTTACGCATGATTGAAAGCGTATTACAAGTTTCTGAAATGCAAGTGCGTGACGTCATGATACCCAAAGCACAAATGGTCGTTGTTGAACATGACAGTTCTCTTGAAGTTTTGTTACCCCTGGTTATTGAATCAGGTCATTCACGCTTTCCTATCATTGATAACACTCGAGATGACATCATTGGCATTTTGCTCGCCAAAGATTTATTAAAATATTGTTACAACAAAGAAGCGAAGGAGTTCAACATTAATGATATATGCCGTCCCGCAGTATTCGTACCGCAAAGCAAACGTTTAGATATACTCCTTAGAGAATTTCGTATCAATCGTAATCACATGGCTATTGTCATCGACGAGTATGGACATGTTTCAGGTCTAGTCACCATTGAAGATGTGCTGGAGCAAATTGTAGGCGAAATCGAAGATGAATATGATATCGATGAAGATGATGAAATTAAAAAACATGCCGACGGACATTACATCATCAAAGCTACCATTCCTATCGATGAATTTAACGAATACTTTCACTCCGAATTAAACGACAAAGAGTTTGATACCATAGGTGGATTGGTGCTGCAAGGTTTTGGACATTTGCCTAAGCGTGGTGAAATCATCGATATCAATAATTTTAAATTTAAAGTATTACATAGCGACAATAGGCGTATACATTTGCTGGAAGTTAGTCTTATTGAATAAAGATTTTTTACTTGACCCACTCGTTTTTAGTGAATACCATGCGTCTATCATCAAAACGAGTGAAAAATAATGAATATAATCAAAAAAGCGTCTTTTTTAATCACATTTTTATGTCTTTCAGGTTGTGCAAGTATCGCTGGTAATAATACACGCATGGTAAAAGTTGAATCAGAGCCTGCTGGAGCTACCATTCTTGTCGATAATCAATCTTACGGTGTTACACCTGCCGTGATAACCCTGCCTTCGTATATCTATGGTGGTAAAACGGTCACCTTAAGAAAAAAAGGTTATCAAGATCAATCCCTGGCAGTGAATAGCAAATTTCAACCTATCGCTCTACTCGATATATTTTTATGGCCAACCTTTATTGTGGATGCCGCAACAGGTGATCTCGTAAAAATCGATCCTGCCAATTTGAATCTTCAGGGTAAACTTTATCGCGCTTAAATCGGTGAAACGGGGTGACACAATCGTGTCGCCCTAACGCCAGTCACGGTTACGATAAAACGAAATATATTTTGTGATAAATACTAAAGCTGCAAATCCAAATAAGCATAGGGTTAAAGTGAAACTCCATAATGCAAATTTATAGTAATTCATAAACTCATTTATCACTGCAATACCAACCACAAAAAATAGCATTTGCAAAAAACCAATCATAGAAGAAAGCATGCTATTCGAATAACCTTCAATAGTCATAATAAGCCTGTATACACATCCATTGGCAAGCCCCATACCTAATGCATAAAAAAACAAAGCAACAGCAATATTTGTGATATTATTTGGATTGACTAAAATGATGAGCAAGCCTGTTAACATGAACAATATTCCTGTTTTTACCACAGAATATAACCGATACTTACCCACAATAAACTGCATTAATATACTCGATGCAGTTAAGCCTCCAATACTAATCAACTGATAAATAATATAATGTGTATAATCAAGCTTAAGTTTATATAAAATTAAATTGGGAGCCTGACTAATCCAAATTAATACAGGCATGATCATAAATCCTGAACAGAATACTCCTTTGATAAAGGCTTTATTTTTAATAATTAACCCATATTCTTTCATGGCCTCAAAAAATCCAAGAGATGATTTTTGTGAATGATCTTTAGGAATATAACGATACAATCCAATGATAGACAATAATCCAATGAGCGCCGTTAAAACAAAGACATATTGCCATGATAAAAATATCATGATGACACTTCCAATAGCAGGCCCAAGCAGAGGCGCAAGTAAACTTATATTTGCCATTAGAGCTATCAGTTTTATAGCATCTCTATCGTTGAAGTTTTCATGTATAAGCGCATAACCAATGGCAATAATGGCAAGTCCAACGCCCTGAAGAAATCGCCATAACATAAATTCATGAATATTATGACTAAATATGATAATGACAGTGAATAGTAAAAATAAAAAATTCCCAAGAAGAATGATCTGACGTTTACCATATTTCTGCGCTAAAAATCCTGCAATTAATATAAAAGCACAATTACCTAAAATATAAAAACTCAGCGATTCCGCTACATAATATTCAGCTACATGAAAATACTGCACCACTTGAAGCATACCAGGCATGATCATGTCATTAGCTGAATAAGCGGTGAATTCATATAAAACTAAAAATAGGGCGAATAAATACATAAGAGATATTAATATTTTTTATTGAAGGTAACATGACTAATATATCTTTTTTAATAACTCATTGATAGCAAATTATAGAAGTTACTTATATAATTTGGTATTATTTATCCCAAAATACGTATAAATATGGCATTTTGACTGCCAAATTACATAATTCATGATATTATACTATTTATTCAATGGGTTACGGACTCCTGGCTTGATTTTTTTCTAACTGTAAAAGAAATGCTTTTTTCTCTAAACCGCCGCCGAAACCTGTCAAATGTCCGTTGCTTCCAATAACACGATGACAAGGAATAATAATTGAGATGGGATTAACCCCATTAGCTGCACCAACAGCACGTGCTTTATTTTTATCGCCAATTTTTGCTGCTTGTTCCGCATAAGTAATAGTCGTTGAATAAGGTATGTTCCGCAATTGATTCCAAACTTGGATTTGAAAATCAGTTCCTTCAATGACGAGTGGCAAATCGAAAATTGTTCTTTTACCTTGAAAATATTCGGCCAATTGCAGTTTTGTTTTCACGATAATTGGTTCATTTTTGGATTGGCTAAGATTATTAATAATTTTTTCGATCTTTGTATTTTGACGATCGTTTTCCCATAATACTGCATGAAGTCCTTTTAATGAAGTTATAATAGTTAATTTTCCGACAGGGGAACTCATTTCATCATAGGTAGCATCTTCAGATAAAAATTTAACGGATCGAAGCTTTTTCATATTTTTCTCTCCTGTTTATATTCCAAAGAAGAATGGCTGCATAGGCTCGCCAAGGGATGCGATATTTTCTTTTGAAGTTCTAGATCTGTTTCAGGAAACGCATTCGGGCTTTTCAGAGCACGCATCGCAATACATTCAACAGTCCATGAACCAATTCCTTGAGGCTATTATATCAAAAGGAAGTCTATGGACTAGCCAAAAATGGAGTTCTATTTATAGTCTAGCCTATAACTCTTTCTGTTGATTGGGGGAATAATAATTTCTAGGCACCCAAATAGGCACCAGACAGGAAACCTTCATCTAGACTAATTGTGTAAGATAATATAAATTCTCTTATTTGCTAAAATTCATTAAAAATCAATGTACTAATTAAATCTAAATAGAAATAGCTATAAACAATCTTGAAAGTTCCCATTTTGTGAACTATAATAAGTTTACATCATAGGGAACAATTCTTGGGGTCTGATTTTGGAACAAACAGATAAAGACAAAAAGCCAATTACAGGCATGACTCTGGTTGGAAAAGGAATACTTAACACTTTTACCAGCAAGCATACTGATGCCAAAAGCTGGATTGAAAATTGGATTGCAGATGTTGAGGGATCAGCGTGGACGGTCTCTCAAGACATTAAAAATAAGTATGCGAGTGCGAGCTTTTTAGCAAACAACGTGGTCATATTTAATGTTAAGGGAAATAATTACCGACTTGAGACACAAATATCATACAAGATTTCGATAGTCACTGTGCGCTGGGCAGGAACCCATGAAGAATATGATAAACGGAATAAGGGGCGCTAGGAGGAAAATATGCTTATACACAATGATGAGCAATACAAAAAATATCTTGAGGAACTTAATAATCTTGTTGCTCAAGATCCAGACCTCAATACTTTTGAAGGCGAACGTCTTTCATTACTCGCAATGGCTGTTAAAGAATATGAAAGTAATCATTTTTTCTTTAATAAACCTTCTCCAATTGAAGCAATTCGATTTAGGATGGAAGAACAAAGTCTTATACAGAATGATCTGATTCCTTATATCGGCAGCAAGAGCAAAGTTTCCGAAGTTTTATCTGGAAAAAGAAATTTAACTCTTCCTATGATCAGAGCATTAAATGAAAATCTAGGCATTCCGTTAGATGTACTAATTCAAGATTCAAAAAATGAAACTAGTGAACTTCGTCTAGAAGACATCAATTGGAAAGAATTTCCTCTTAATGAAATGAGCAAAAGAGGCTGGATATCTAAGGCAAAAAATAAAGATGAGGATAACAAAAAAAATATAATAACTGGATTTTTTAAGCCTTTAGGAGGATTTTCACAACAGTGCGTGATGTGGAGACGAACTCTTCATAAACGTGACGAAAACAACACCAATGCACCCACCTTAATGGTTTGGATCGCAAAAGTTATGATGTTAGCAAAACAAGTTAACGTTGGTGATTTTGATAAAAACTTAATTACAGTAGATTATCTTAGAGAGCTAGCAAAGTTAAGCCAGTTTAATCAAGGCCCCCTGCTTGCCAGAGAAATGTTAGCAAAAAATGGGATAAAACTAATTTTTTTGAAGCATCTACCTAAAACAAAAATTGATGGTGCATGTTTTTTAGATTCTCAAGGCAATCCCATTATCGGCATGAGCTTGAGACACGACAGAATTGATAATTTTTGGCATACACTTTTGCATGAAATGTCGCACGTCTATAAACATCTAACCACACAAAATCAATTCATTGATGATCTTGATGTAGAGTCAGCCCAAGACCCTCAGGAAAAAGAAGCTGACAAAATTGCGAAAGAATCTTTCATTCCACGCTCAATTTGGATGAGAAGTGATGCCTTTGCAATGCGCACTACCCCTTCAATTATAAATCTTGCAAAACAACTTAATATTCATCCTGCCATTATTGCAGGAAGAATTCGCTATGAAACAAATGACTATACAAAATTTAATGACTTGTTAGGTCAAGGTGAAATTACAAATTTGCTGCGAGATCAATTAAATGAATAAATTAAATAATTATATTCCGATAATGAGTCCAAAATCAGGTGAATTGAAAGCAATTAAAACTTTAAGCGAAAGTGCTCTCAAAGATTTTACTCCCTTGTTTGATGTACATAGACCTCCTATTACTGGAGGAAAAAGAAAAACCATTGATGAACATATTAAAAAAATAATTATTAATATTGAAAAATATTTAATTAATAAAATTTTTATAGTGGATTATTCGTTGATAGATTTAAATCTTCGCATGGATGACGGCACTCACCCTCTTCAATACCTGCTCGATCAATTAACTAGCAAAAATATTAATTTTATCCCTACTGTTGGAATAGATAGAGATCAAGCTTATCTAAGTGTCATAAAAGAATTCGTATCAAAAAATCCCAATAACCCTATCTGCCTTAGATTATTGCGAGATGACATAGATTCTCCCCAACAAGCCAGCATTGAAATTAATCAAATAATGTCTTATCTAAAATTAAATCCGAAAAAATGCGATCTTTTAATTGATTGCAAATACATAGAACAAAATCAGATTGAATCGATCATCGATTCTCTTTCAGAATTAAATGAAGCAATTACTTTTATGAATTGGCGATCATTAATCTTAACAGCATCAAGCTTTCCCTTGGATATGACAGGCATATCACCAGATTCTCATACTAGTATACCCAGATTTGAGTTTGATTTGTGGGAAGCTGCAATCTTAGCTTCACCACTGATTGGCAAAAAACCAAAATTTGGTGACTACTGTATAGTTAATCCAGATCGACCAGATTTAGATGCAAAAACAATGAGAGCA
>JABDBK010000031.1 GCA_013288655.1 Gammaproteobacteria bacterium
CAGTGCTGACAGTTTTTCATGGCCTTGATATGTCTCAAAAAATTGAGACATTCGCCGTATGTTTCTCGCTGAAAATCCTTTAATTGATGGGTTTTTAGTGGTTATATAATTAGACATATTATCTACAATACTTTTACCCCAGCCTTCTCGTTTAATTTTCTCGGAAACATAACGGCCAATATTCCAATAGAGTTGTATAAGTGTCGTATTAACCTGTTGCCATACTTTAGATTGCGCTTCGGCAATCATAGAATAGACTTGGGCAAAATCTTCCTGATAATTTGTTATGTTTTGTTCCAACATAATATTTACTCCTGCTTGTTTTATAGTTTTAGATTGTGGATGAAAAGAAAAAATATCGTAGCCAAATTTGGGACACTCACAGATAACAATCCACAATAATGGGCAATATGTTACAACATACAATAGCGTTTAATCTATTAATTTATCTGTTGTAAATTATTGTGACTTATTGTTATCATTTATTCCGTTATGTTTCGTAATCAGTAGGCCGTGAGTTCGACTCTCGCGTCGGCAATACAATCAATAAGTTACAATCAAAAATTTTGAAACACAATTAGTACAACATAAAAGTATGTACTCCGTCTTGAGCTTATACTTATAGGATTTACTTGCTGCAATTGTGGAATTGAAGATAATCATCAAGAGAAAATTAGGAGTTTTATGATGAAAAAAACATTATTTATTTTAATGCATATGTTATCAATAATCTTATTGTTCGGATGTAATCATCAATCTAAAGAAGATAAAATCTTTGGACAGAGTCAGTCTTCATCCGAGTCATATAAACCAATTACATTATTTGGACTGAAGCTTCAAAATGCCTCGCACGAAGAACTTAAAAAGATTCTTACTACAATGGGCGCACGATATTTACGCACAGAATCATTCTCTGATGTGCAGGAAGATTATTATGATCCAACAAAAATTTTTAAGAATGCTTACGGGATGAAAGCTATGTACGCGAAAACCAATGATAAATTTAAAAAGATAGCATTTTACTTTCCCATATCTGATTCATCTTTTTTGCTAAACTTGATGACATCTAAGTATGGAGTTCCTGATAAGTCGGAAATTAATAAAGATACAAATCATATTTTTGCATTATGGATCCACAAAGATATTACGGTAAGAGTTGACAATACTATAGGATCAGAAGTTGAGTTGTCATTTTATGATCTTAATAATTATGAAAATGTACTAGTAAAAAATAAAAAACAAAATAATGAAACTGAAAACCAAGTAGAATTGTTTGGTATAAAAATCGAAAATGTCAATCGTAAAGATTTTAGAAATGTTTTAGCTAAATCCGGTATGCGCGCTGTTCAGTTAGCAAATGGCATTGATCCAGATATTTACAATGTAGGAAAAGCCTTATCAGGTGCATCAACGTTTATAACATTTTTTACCTCGGATAATCGTTTTGCAGCCTGCGAATACAAATTTCCAAGTTTTATGAACGCAGGCCAAATAATTGATGTAATTAATATGATTAGTGATAAATATGGAAAACCACAATTGTTTGAGGGGAATGTTGATGTTGGCCCTGTGAATGCAGAGTGGCGTATGGGTGTCATAAAAATTGTTGTTGAAAGAGACTGGCCGGATACAACAACTTATTTGGATTATATTCATGTAGATAACTATACTCAATATAAGAATGAAATCGCTACACAAAAAATGAATACGGTTAAAAATAATAGAGCACAAAATAATTTTGCGATTTAATGTTTGTGTATCATAACGAGGCATAACATGTTTTTTAGAAAAAAATTTAGCGGCGAATTCAAATTCTTACTCTTTGTTATTGCACTGACATGGATAACAACGATTTGCTATGCCAAAAATCCAACCGAATTTTCTGTCATGACATTTAACATTGAAAATGGCGGTACACAAGTTGATTTTAATAAAGTCGTTGAGGCAGTAAAGAAGTCAGGTGCAGACGTCGTTGGTATTCAAGAAGCCTGGGGAAATACTGCAAGACTTGCAAAAGCATTGCATTGGAAATACGCTGATGTGAGTCAACATATCGTGTCGCGCTATCCATTATGGGTGCCGGAAAATGCAGAGCATCACTATGTATTTGTTGAAATTGCTCCAGGTAAGATTGTTGCAATGGCTAATATACATCTTCCAGATGAATTGTATGGTTCTCATGAAATTAAACAAGGCGTTTCAATAGCAAAAGTTCTTGCTAATGAAAAAAATGTTCGTGTGCCTATGGCGCAAATGGTTGCGAATAAACTTTCTGCATTGCTTAAAGAAGGTATACCAGTATTTTTAACAGGCGATTTTAATTCACCTTCACATATAGACTGGACTCAACGCATCATTAAAGTTAAATGGCCTGTCACTAGCATGCTTGCTGAATTAGGATTAACTGATTCATTTCGAGTAATATATCGTGATGCAGTGAAAATCCCCGGCTATACTTGGCCAGCAGGACGTCCCATCATGCGTTACACATATGATGGATTTAATCCCTCTGCTTCAGATTTACCCGAACGTTTAGATTTCATTTTTTCAGGCGGCAATGCACATGTCATTGAAAGTTATATTATAGGTGAGTCTGATGTTTCCCCGTGGCCATCAGACCATCGTGCAGTCGTGTCAAAGTTTATAGTGACATCGGTAAGATTACCAAAACTTAATTATATCAAATTAGAGAATCACTTAGGACAGCCATCGATTACTGTCTCTCAGAAGATCATTCAAAAAGATAAAGCTATTCAAATTTTCTGGAAAAACGCACCCGGAAATCGTTATGACTATATTCGTATTGCACCAGTCGGTTCGAATAAATTGGCATGGGGCGAAGCGGTACGGTTGTACACATATGCTAAAATAAACGGCAGTATTCAATATGGCTCTCATAATGTGAAAGGTAATTGGACGGCATGGAACAAAGGCGAAGAAGGTCGCTGGCCAATGATACCAGGAAAATACAAGGTTGAACTCATGCTGGATGATAGCAATACCATATTGGCTGCTACCCAAATTATTATTAAATAACTATGGTATTTGCGGTATAATACTGAAACGGAGGATGTTTCTTTATGGATAAAGTAGATCACAATTATCAGGTTCATAAATTTGGCGGTTCCAGTCTTGCGACGACAGATCGATTTGTTGCAATAAAATCATTATTACATGGTAAAAATGAAATTATCATTGTTTCTGCCATCCAGGGAACAACATCATCTTTACAAGTGGCGCTTGATGCAGCAAAACAAGGCTTGCCATTTTTGCAAATATTAGAAGACCTGGGAAATAAACATTGCCATCTCATCAATTTTTTATTATCAGAACATAACAGTGAAGATATTCTTACTTCAATTAAAAAAGATTTTACTGAAATAAAAGATATTTTACATTCAGTACAATTGACGGGTTTATATGCCAAAGAAACGCAGGATTTTATTCTTGGGTATGGCGAAATATGGTCTGCTAAAATACTCACTCATTATCTTTCAGAAAATAATAATGTCATTTATCTAGATGCTTCTACAGTGATATTTGTATATGAAAAAAATGGAATGAAATGTATCGATTGGCAAAAAAGTGAATCAGCTTTACATGCGTATTTGAAAGATAACATATTTGATCAAATCGTCATAACAGGGTTTATTGCATCGACACTCGAAGGAAAACGCACAACATTAGGTCGAAATGGCAGTGACTTTTCAGCAGCTATTTTTGCCAAGTTATTTCATGCCAAATGTTTAACTATTTGGACAGATGTCGATGGAATTTATACGGCTGATCCGAATAGAGTCCGTTCTGCATTTGTCATAGAGTCGCTTTCTTATAAAGAAGCTTTAGAGTTAGCCTATTTTGGTGCAAAAGTATTACATCCCATGACCATTGCACCTGTGCTTGAGTGCGAAATACCTATTTACATAAAAAATAGTTTAAATCCCGATGCGCAAGGAACTTATATATCAGCATCGTCAAAGAAATCACCTTATCTCATTAAAGGATTAACTTGTATTGATGATATTTCACTTATCAACATTGAAGGTAGTGGTATGATAGGTGTTTCCGGTATTGCTGCTCGAGTTTTTCAGATACTTCATCAAGTCGATGTCTCTGTAATTTTAATTTCACAAGCAAGTTCCGAACATTCCATTTGTTTTGCAGTGTCAAATGTACATACTGATATAGCAGTCAATGCCTTGAAAGAAGATTTGCAATTTGAAATAGAGAAAAAACAAATAGAAGGTATTTTTGTTGATAAAAGATGTGCAATCATGTCTGCTGTTGGTGATGAGATGATAGGTACCATTGGAATTTCAGGTAGATTATGTGATTCACTTGCGAAAGCAAATGTAAATATTCGTGCGATTGCACAAGGTTCATCAGAACGTAATATTTCTGTGGTAGTTAAAAGCAGTGATACCAATCGGGCATTGCAAGCTGTACATGCAGGTTTTTATCTTTCTCGCGGCACCATTTCCATTGGTCTCATTGGTCCTGGTCAAGTTGGAAGTACCTTGCTGCACCAAATTCAACATGAAATAAATCATTTAAAATCCACATATCAAGTCAATCTTTGTGTTCGCGGCATTATGAATAGCAAAAAAATGTTACTTAGTCATGAGCCTATTGATTTAATAACCTGGAAGGATCAACTTGACAAAAGCAATCATAATAATGATATAAATGCATTTGTTAATCATATTCTTACGGATGATTTTCCACATGCGGTTATTATTGATTGTACTGCAAATCAGGATATTTCAAACCAATACGGTCATTATTTTGAAAAAGGTATTCATGTTATCACACCTAATAAACATGCAAATGCTGGAAATCTGGATTATTATAAAAAACTTAAACAGCTAACTAAAAAATATAATAAACATTATCTTTATGAAGCAACCGTATGCGCGGGTCTTCCTGTTATTAATACACTCCAGGATATTCTTAAAACTGGAGATCAAGTATTAAAAATTGAAGGTATTGTTTCTGGTACTTTAAGTTATATCTTTCATGGTCTAGCTAAAGGAAAAACATTTTCAGAAATAATTATTGAAGCAAAAAATCTTGGTATTACTGAACCTGATCCAAGAGAAGACCTGTCCGGCATGGATGTTGCTCGCAAGCTAGTATGTTTGGCACGTGAAATAGGTAAAGAAGTTACTATGGATGATGTTAAGATATATGATTTGGTACCCCCAGATCTTAAATCCTGCACGTTAAAAGTGTTTTTTGAAAAACTACCATCTTATGATGGCCACATGCAAAAACTTATTAATGATGCAAAAGCTAAACAAGAAATAATATGTTATATAGGCACTATTGATGCTAACGGTAAGATTGAAGTCGCTATGAGACCTTTTCCCGAAGATCATCCTTTTGCAAGATTGGAAGGTACAGATAATATGTTAATATTCCATACTCGACGATATTATAAAAATCCGCTTATTATACAGGGCCCAGGCGCAGGCGCAGAAGTGACTGCTGCAGGAATATTTGCAGATTTATTGCGTTTAGTATCGTTTCTATCATGATGGAGAATAACAATGCATTCAATTAATAGCAGTATTCATTCTGTAACCGCATTTGCACCGGCAACCTGTGCCAATGTAGCGGTAGGGTTTGATATTTTAGGCTTTGCACTTGAAGATGTAGGTGATTATGTCACACTAGAACCTCGCCATGATAATAAAATTATTATTGAGTCTATTGTTTCAAAAGACTCTTTACCGTTTTCTACTGATAATAATGTAGCTTCTTTTGTCATTAAAAAACTATGTCAAGATTTGAAATGTGATATTGGATTTTCAATTAAAATTAAAAAAGGCATTCCAATAAGTTCAGGCATGGGAGGTTCTTCAGCTTCAGCAGTTGCTGCATTAGTGGCTTTTAATGCATTTTTACAGACGCCTTTATCATTGCATGAATTGGTGCAATATGCTTTGCTAGGAGAGGAGTTGGTCAGCGGGCATCAACATGCTGATAATATCGTTCCATGCATGTTTGGTGGTTTGACACTTATACATTCGCTACATCCTATTGAAGTTATTCAATTACCCATACCTGATTTATATTGTGTACTTGTTCATCCGCATTTACATGTTTCAACCATGCAAGCTAGAAAAATCCTTAAACACGAATTATCACTTAAAGATTATGTGAAACAATCGGCAAATTTAGCAGCTTGTATTGCAGCATTATATTCAAATAATATTCCATTATTAAAAAAGGCACTTACTGATGTGATCATTGAACCTCAAAGAGCGCATTTTGTACCTGGTTTTTATAAGATTAAGCAAGCTGCATTAAAAAGCGGGGCTGTGGGAGTGTCATTTTCAGGATCTGGGCCTAGTTTGTTTGCATTAGCTGAAAATAAACATGATGCAGATGAAATTGGGAAAATCATGAGTGAACAACTGCAAAATGAGGAGGTTACTTCTGATTGCTGGATATCACGTATCAGTAACAAAGCCGCTCATATCACGCAATCTTCATAGGAAGTCGACGATGGATTTCATAAGCACTCGAAATAACGAGATAAAAAAAACATTATCTCAGGCGATTCATAGAGGCCTTGCCGAAGATGGAGGATTATTTGTCCCTGAATATTTACCTAAAGTTGATATAAAAAAGTTTTCACGTGATTTGACTTACCCTGAATTTTCAGAAAAAATACTACATACTTTTTTTCAAAATGACCTGCTTGAAAAAAAATTATTAGATATATGCACGAATGCTTTTATGTTTACAGTTCCTTTGGAAAAATTAAATGATAATACTTTTATATTAGAATTATTTCATGGGCCTACATTGTCGTTTAAGGATTTCGGTGCAAGATTTCTTGCTGAATGCCTTAATATTCTTTCGGAAAAGCATAAAACAACTATTATGGTTGCAACTTCAGGTGATACAGGTTCGGCTGTAGCAAGTGCTTTTTATAAAAAATCAAATTGCAACGTTATTATTTTATATCCTGCTAATAAAATTTCTATAAGACAACAACACCAAATCACTTGCTGGGATAAAAATATTCTTGCTTTAGAAGTTAATGGAACTTTTGATGATTGTCAGGACCTGGTAAAAAGTGCTTTTAAAAATCCATGGTGGCAACAACATTTGCATTTAAGTAGCGCGAACAGTATTAATATTGGCAGGCTATTGCCACAAATCTCTTATTATGCATATTGTAGTGTACAATTTTATCATCGTTATCATATGCTTCCTGGATTTATTGTGCCTACAGGTAACCTCGGAAATGCAACCGCAGCCTATTGGGCAAAGTTAATGGGTTTTCCTATACGTGAAATTGTACTTGCAACCAACGCTAATAAAATTATTGTAGATTATTTGCAAACTGGCGAATATGCGCCACGTCATAGTATTTCAACGCTTGCTAATGCTATGGATGTAGGGAATCCAAGTAATTTTGAGCGTCTTCAGTATTTATTTAATTCCTATGATATGTTTAAAAATAATGTTAAAGCCATTAGCGCAACAGATGATGATATTCGACTAACTATCAAATCTATATATGAACAGTATAAAAGAATAATTTGTCCTCACACAGCAACGGCATGTTTTGCGCGACAGCAATTATCAGAGCAACCATGGGTTGTTGTTGCAACGGCAGATCCAAGTAAATTTGAGAACATTATTGAGCCTATAATTAAATTAAAAGTTCCCATTCCGTCACAGATGCAATATTTACTTGATAAGCCGACAAAGGTTATAAATGTAAATAAAAATCTAGTAGATATCCAAGAAGTGATATCTGATTTTTTGAGGTGATAGTTTGATAAAAAATAAAGTGCTAGTTAGTTGGAGTACTGGTAAAGATAGCGCGTATGCCTTACATCATATTCGTCAAGCAGATCAGCATGAAATCGTGGGTTTATTATCCACCATTACTGAAGAATATGATCGTGTATCTATGCACGCGACTCGCCATGAATTACTAAAAAAACAGGCAGAAAGACTTGGTTTACCATTATATCCAGTTTTTATACCCGCTTCCTGTTCGAATGAAATTTATGAAGAGCGTATGAGAAATGTAATGATCAATGTGATTAAGGAAGGGATAACACATATTGCATTCGGCGATTTGTTTCTTGAGGATGTCAGAAAATATAGAGAATTAAAATTATCCACAATAAATATTACTCCATTATTCCCATTGTGGGGAATGAATACTTTGCATCTTGCGAAAGAAATGATTGCGTCAGGATTAAAAGCAGTTATTACTTGTATTGATCCAAAAAAATTGGATGCACCATTTGTAGGCCGAAAATTTAATAATCAACTTTTAAATGATCTGCCATTGGATGTAGATCCATGTGGTGAAAATGGTGAATTCCATACTTTTGTATATGATGGACCTATGTTTAAAAAACCTATTTCAATTTCAATAGGAAGTATAGTGGAGCGCAATGGATTTATTTTTAGGGATATTTTACACGAGAATTCCGCATTTCTGCCTTAAACTGTAGGAAAAGTACTTAAATATCAATGTCATAGGAAATAATTCTTATTTCATCAGATTCTAATGTAGCGATGAGCAAGGTATACTCAGGGACTTCTATCCAGGAGGTTGTGTCTTCTGTAAGTGGTTCTGATGCAATAATAATGCTAGATCTTTTATCACCTTCTTTCATTTTATATTCATCATTTTCTAATATATATTTTTCACCATAGGTATACCATAATGAATGGTAGTTATAATGTGCTAATTCTTCAAGGCCTTCGTGGATGGCTCGCCAACCATAATCAAAAACAAATCTTGTTGCAGCAATGAATTTGCCATTACTGATAAAAAGATTCATGGGTGAATTAACTCTGATATTATAATGATAACGAATTTTTTTAATAATTTTAAAAGTTTCGATAAGGGCGGTAGTAAGATTTGCTATTTCATCCTTGCCTGATAGAAGTTGAAATTGTGATAAAAATACAGCATACAGCCATTCACTATCTGTTGTTCCTCGTATATATTTTTGATTTTCTTTGTTAATAAAATTTAATAATTCATATTTCATATTATCAAATTGATGAAGCGCACCGTTATGTGCTAGTGCAATATTGGTATTAGGAAACATAAATGGATGTACATTTTGTTTTGAAACAACTTTTTTATCAGAATAGGCTACTCCACGTATATGACTTAAAAGGCAATAGGGTTCGATTTTTTGCGTAAGATTACGAAGATTTTCATCATAAAAAGGTAATTGGTCTGTTCTATAAATAAAAGGCAAGCCAGTATTGGGTGATTCATTGTTCCATGCAACTAAACCAAATCCGGCTAAATTTAATAAATGAGGCATGTAAATGGGATGATAGGTCTGCTTTATAAACGAATTGTCAGGCTTATAAAGCAAATCTTCTACCAGAACAGGATACCCTAAGTATGAAAGTACTCTACACATAATATCACCTATTATATAGTTCGCTATTTAACCTTATTATCAATTTATTTGCAGCAAGTTCTAACGTAACAAATGACTCACAAATAGAGTTTGATAATTTATGCCATAACGATTTGTTACTATGCTCAATAATTTTTAATTTATTTATTGGGATTTTTAATATAATTGAACGTTCACAAACGATATAATGAATCATATTAGTTTTTTTTATGATATTAGAACTGCTGCAAAACATTGAAATAGGACTCAGGACAGCAAGTTTTGCCTTTTTTTTCTGATGGATAATACTTAATTGAATTGCACCACGGATGATAAAATAGTATGCTGATTGCTCTTCACCTGTTGTAATTAAAGTATAATCCTTGGAAACTTTAATAAGCTCAGAGTTCGTGATTAATAAGTCTAATTCTTCTTCTGTATAGGACTTAAATAATGTCGATTTAGCCAGATCTGTTCTATTAAGATTAGCTTCCTCAAATGTGACGAATTCTGATTTGGTGTTTCTTTTTGTTGTCATGATCTTTTCTGGAAATGGTTTATCAGACATTTCTGATCTATTCATGGTGTCAATTATATTTTTATATAAGCTTCCTAAGGACTCACAAACATTTTCAATAATTGCTTGAGTGATACTATACCTAATTTCTGGATAAAAGATGGCAAGTGTATCAAAATAATCAGCAGTCAATTCTAAACAATGAACTTCTGTATTTGCAATGACAGTTGCTGCACAGGGTACTTTGGTAATTAAACTTACTTGACCAAAAAAGTCACCCTCTTCTAATGTTGCAATATTAAGAATATTTTTTCCTAATATTTTTGCAACAACCATAGCACTTCCTTTTAATATGATATACATGCCAGAATTCTTTTTTCCTTGTTTAAATAAAAGCTCACTTTTTCTAAAAATAATAATGTTGCAATAGCCTTTGATAACATCCAATTCTTTTGAATCAAGATATTTGAACGCTTTAGTTTTCAGCAATGTGTGTTCATATTTGGTTATATTCACTTCTTACTCCTGGCTGAATTTTTTTCCCACATTTTACATTGTTCATGTACTACTTTTGAAAATGAACCATATTGTTTATAAATATCTTTTAATATTTGCGCATCGTTATTTTTATTTTCAACATCTTGTGTGATCTGTTTGATATATTTTGATGTATTTAATTTTTTTGTATATTTTTGTATTTTTGAGATAGTTTCCTTAATATCATCCGTGATAGATTGATAGTGCATTTTATGTGGATCAATGATTTGGCTTTCTAGTCCATAACGGCACGCAAGAAATCGATTGAAGCTATAAAAATTATATAAATTGTGTGAAATATTAACAGGTCTTTCATGCAATAAATAATATGAAACAGTTTGAATGTAAGCGGTAATCATGATTACTTTTTCTATAGTTAATGGTGTATCACAAACTCGAATCTCAACCGTTCCAAATTCAGGTTTAGGTCTAACATCCCAATAAAAATCTTTCATGGTAGATACAATACCCACTTTTTTCATTTTATAAAAATAACTGGAAAATTCACTCCAGGTTAATAAATAAGGGATAACACCGCTTGTAGGAAATGAATTAAAATCAGTAATTCTTGTTGTGTCGAATCCAGTATCAGTTTTTTCGTAAAATGGTGAGGATGCACTTATTGCAATAAAGTGTGGTACGTATCTGGCTAATGCATGAGTTAAGTATAACGCATCATCTGCATTTAGACAGCCAATATGAACATGAAATCCAAAAACGGTCGATCTTTTCGATAAAAAGCGGTATAAATGTGATTTATTTTTAAAACGTTTTGTAGGAAAAATTTTTCCTGAAGCCCATTTTCTACATGGATGTGTTCCGCCGCCACAAATACGAATACCTAATTTCTTGCTTTGTATTAATAAAAAATCATGTACTCCTTTGAGTTCTTTATATAAATCCTTGACTGAGGTATGAATAGATGAGTTGATTTCTATCATACTTTGAGTAATCTCTGGTTTGATTAATGTACTATATTTACTTGCACTGATGTTTCTAATGAGATCTTTAGCGCGTGAAACGAGATTAAAACTTATAGGATCAATAAGTTGATATTCTAACTCGACACCTATGCTCATTTCTTTTGATTTTTTAAAAGGTAAATTTTTCATAAAAAATCCTTTAGTTTTTTTGAAATATTTACCAATTTGGATTATGCTTCCCAGCATGTCTTGCTCTTATACTTGCTTCAGCGTTAGTTTTGCTGCTTGAATGAGCAATGACTCTCCATTTACCCTTTTCATTTTTTAATATTGGCCAACCTTTTGTCTTTGTTTTTTTTCCAATTTTATAAGGCATATTGTTCTCCTTATGTTTTTTATGGGTATTCTTATATTATACAATGTTAAAGATAAGTAAGGTTAAAATAGATGAATTAGTCATTAAACAAAATTGTTGATATTTTTGAAGCGCTTGTATATAGTTTATTCAATGACTTAAGTGAGTGGACTGACATGGCACCTGAAAGAAGGATTTTTCACCCAGAATCTCCTATTACAATAGCGCTGGATATTGATGATACTTTGGGATCAATGGTTTTAAAGGATGATTTAGACAACGATTATATTTCATGGTTTCGCGAAAATGACTTAATTGTAGATGCTATAGAAAAGCATATTATACATCCAGGTGTGATTGAATTTATTCGATATCTTTATGAAAACCCAAATATAAAATTTTGTTTTTTTAGCCATGGAGTGGCCGAAAGAAATCATCCTTTTGTTTCTCAATTATTAAAACGTGCTTTGTGCGATAAAAAATATAAACATGCCTTAAGTGAAGAAGAATTTAAGTTATTTGAAGAAAAAATGAAGGATAATATTTTTTCCAGAGGCGATTGTTCAAGCTCAATTGGAGGGGGATACTATAAAGATCTTAGGAAGGTCACGTTAAAGCTAGGTGGTGATTTGCGATCTACTATTTTAATGGATGATCAAAGATCTAATTTAAGCAATGACCAAAAACAGAATGGATTGATAATACCCTATTCTAATCATTTAGTATTTAGAAATATATTTATCAAGCCGTTTGGTTTCCTCGGTGAAGCCGAATGGCGTGAGCCTCAAATGAGGGCAGCAAATCATATATTTTGTGCAACAGCATTATTAGACATGGTATTATCAATCCATTCAAAACCTATTACACAATCACTTTTTGAACTCCAATATCAAGAGGATGGTAATTCTCGATTTGAACTCTATGAAAATAACTCATTGTATATTAATGGATTAAAGAAATTACAACAATTTGCGACTTCTACTCTTAAGTTTTATGGTCATGATGCAAATGAATTTTTTGGCTTCAAAAAAAATGGTCATGCATTAACAAATATTTTAAGTCATTCACCATTTTGGTCGGTGAGTAGTATACCTACTGAGCATAAAAAAGTGAATGAATCGGATGATTCTATAGTTAAGCGATTTTGCTTAACACTATGATGCATAAGTGCATAAATGTATTAATGTATTAATTGACAATGATGAAAAACGGTGGTATAAAATATAAACATATACAAAAGAATTTATGTATTTTATGAGAATATTATGAACACAAATAACGACAAACAAGAAATTTTAAACACATCTATCATGCAAATGAGTGCTGTGGTTTGTCATTCTTCTTTCCTCACTTATTCATTTTTTTTTTATTTTGGCCTCTAAGGCCAACTATACTCGCATTTAAAATTTGTCATTATTACTATCAAAACTCTTCTTGGGTTTAGTCCTTACGTAGATATGTACATTTTATAGTGAGTATTTTTATGAACTTAAAAGTAGAAAAAAGTTTAACACTCAATGGAAAGGTGGTCCCTCCTGGTTCCAAATCTCAAAGTATAAGAGGCATTATTTTTGCATTACTTTCAGAAGGTGAATCCACTTTGATGAATATCTTGGACTCAGATGACACGCAAGATGCTATTCGTGTTTGTGAAAATTTAGGTGCAAAAATCACGACTCATGATAATCAACTCATTCTGAAAAGTGGTGGATTGCCTGTTAATACAAATGCAAACACTATTCATACAGGAAATTCAGGTATTACCACTCGTTTTATTTTGCCAGTTTTAGGATTGCGGAAAAACTCACTTCAGCCCATCATCATAAATTGCGGTGAACAGATGCGGAGAAGACCTATTCATTCACTGGTGACAGCATTAACTCATCTGGGTCTTACTATTCAATATGTAGAAAATGCAGGGGTTTTGCCTGTTTCTGTTTCTGGAATGTTAACAGGTGGAATAGCTGAGGTCGATGGCATCACTTCTCAATATATATCAGCATTGCTTGTTTCATTACCTTGTGCGGAAAATGATAGTGAAATCACCGTAAAAAATTTGCATGAAAGACCTTATATGGAAATGACCTTAAATTGGTTGCGAGAACAACATATTCAATTTACTCATAGGACTGAAAAAAATACTGATATTTATCATATCAAAGGTAAGCAAAAATATAAGAATTTTGTGACATCCATCGCAGGAGATTTTTCTTCGGCTTCTTATCTTATTGCAGCAGCAGCGTTGACAGAAGGTTGTGTTGAACTGTCAGGATTAAATATGCAAGATCCACAGGGAGATAAACGATTAGTGACTATTTTACAAGACATGGGAGCTGATATCACTATTAAACCTCATAGTTTGATTATTCAAGGTGGAAAAAAATTAAAGGGAATAAAAGTGGATGCAAATGATATTCCTGATCTTTTACCAACCTTAGCTGTCATAGGCACTCAAGCCATTGGTAAAATAGAAATTCATAATGTTAGGCAAGCTCGAATTAAAGAAACAGACCGCATTCATTCTATGACGGATGGCCTGACCCGATTAGGTGCTAAAATAGATGAATATGAAGATGGTTTAACGGTTTATCAAAGCAAACTTTTAGGGACAAAAGTGAAAGGGTATGGTGATCATCGTACGGTAATGGCATTGAGCCTCGCTGGTATGCTTGCTGATGGTTCTACCATCATTGAAGATGCTGAAGCAATAAATAAAACGTATCCAGCATATATTAAAACCATGCAATCGATAGGTGCGAAGATGGAGATAATAAATGAAATCAATGCCTAATCATCATATTATTTTAATAGGATTTAAGAGCGTTGGAAAATCTGCCATTGGTATGGAACTTTCTGCGCGATTGCAAAAACCATTTATCGATTTAGATCAACAAATGGAAACACTATTTGAAGATGAAAATCATGAAAAATTATCTTGTCGTCAAATCATGTTACTCAATGGACAAGAATATTTTAGAAATCTTGAGAGTAAAGCACTGCAAGATATTATTCATTTAAAGTCTTCCATTATTTCGTTAGGCGGCGGAACGCCATTGAATGAAGCAAATCAGAAATTAATTCAAGGAAATTTAATAGTACATATCGTAGCACCAAAAAGCATTACGTTTGAAAGAATTATGATGAAAGGAAGGCCAGCATTTTTTTCACCCAATGAAAATCCATTGGAAACTTTTAATAGATTATGGGATGAAAGAAAAACAGTGTATGAACAACTTGCGATTATTACAGTTGATAATTCCGGCTCAATAAAAGAAGCCGTTGATCGAATATTACAGGTGAATCCATGAAAAAAATTCTATTAATGCATGGGCCAAATTTAAATCTATTAGGTAAAAGAAATCCTGAACATTATGGGAGCCTTACATTAAAACGTATTGAAGATTTAACTGTAGAAGAAGCTAAAAAATTTAACTATGAAATTATTTCATATCAATCCAATCATGAAGGAAATTTAATAGATAAATTACAAATAGAAGCGAATCATTGCGTTGCAATTATCATTAATCCAGGAGCATTTACACATTATAGTTATGCATTATATGACGCTTTGCTCGATACCGAGCTTCCTATTGTTGAAGTGCATCTATCAGACATTAAACAACGTGAAGCATGGCGAAGTATATCTGTTACCGCACCCGCTTGTATTAATGTAATATGGGGAAAAAAAGAAAAAGGCTATATAGAAGCCGTTAATATGATTGCGGAGCATCTCAAATGATTAATCAAAAAACACAATTGAATATGGTTATCGGATTTCCTCTGGAGCATACTAAAAGTCCGTTATTACATAATGCAGTGTATAATGCTTTAAATATTAATGCTATTTTATTAGCTTTCCCAAATAAAAATCTTCCATCAATGATTAAATCAATTAAAACTTTATCTATTGGATTGACGGCTGTAACCATGCCTTTTAAGGAAAAAGTCATAAAATATTTAGATCATTACAGCCCCGAAGTTGAAATATTAAAGGCCGCGAATACCATTATTCAACGAAACGGTAAGCTTTATGGTTATAATACAGACGTAGATGGTATTAAATATGCTTTACGCAAGACTTCCATGGCCAAAAAAAATATTTTAGTCATAGGTTCTGGCGGAGCTGCTAGAGCCGCAGCTTTAGTTTTAAAGGAAAATCATTCAACTATATTTTGGTTGAATCGAACAAAAAGGAAAGCGATAACTTTAGCAAATATATTTGGCGGTAAAGTTATTGATTCTAAAGAGTTAAAGGAATTAAAGCTTGATATCATCATAAATACAACACCATTAGGCATGCATCCAAATAGGGATATTTCTCCAATGCCAGATTATAAATTTAAACCGCATCAAACTGTTTTTGATATGGTCTATCATCCCATGGATACTCAACTTATAAAACAAGCAAAAAAAAATAAAGCAAAAATAATTTACGGCTTAGACATGTTTGTAGGACAGGGATTAAAACAAATTGAGTTATTGAGAGGTAAAAAAATACATTCAATAAAAATAATGAACGCCATTAAATCTTTACTGGTAAGGGATTAAATATGAATTATACCATTATTAAAAAATTAACTCCTTTAGAGGAAATTATACAACTATATCCCCTTACCTCTACATCAACTCAACGTATTATGCGTGATCGACAGGAAGTTAAAAATATTATAGAAGGAAAAGATGAGCGATTGTTGATGATAGTAGGCCCATGTTCAGCATGGCCTAAAAAATCGGTATTAGAATACGCTAATCGATTGATGGAATTAAATGAAAAAGTTAAGCATGTCATGAAATTAGTGATGAGGGTTTATATTCAAAAGCCACGAACGACAAAAGGTTGGACCGGCCCTGTTAATCAACCTGACCCATTTGCATATCCAGATATTGAGGAAGGTATCAGGTATGTTCGCGATATGATGATAAAAGTTGTTGAAATCGGTTTACCTATTGCAGATGAGGCTCTATTTACTCACAACGCTAAAGGTTTTTTAGAGTTATTAACATGGGTTGCCATTGGGGCCCGTAGCGCAGAAGACCAGGAGCATAGAATTTTTGCTTCAGCTATTGATTGCGCAGTAGGCATGAAAAATCCTACGCATGGTTCAATTGAAATAGGCGTTAATAGTGTGATCGCAGCACAGCATACTCATGTTGCTGTATTTGATGGAAACGAAGTACAAACACATGGAAATTCACACGCTCATCTAGTCTTGCGTGGAAGTCATAATGCTCCAAATTATTCTGTGCCAAATCTTGAGAAAGTAAAATATTATATGGATATGCATCACATTAAAAATCCATCAGTGATGATTGATGCAAGCCATGATAATTGTCTAGTCAATGGAAAAAAAGACCACCGTTTACAGCCAAAAGTGGTTTTGGATGTTATAGAAAGCATAAAAAATAGGCCTGAACTAAAAAAATTAGTAAAAGGATTTATGATGGAAAGTTTTCTTAAAGAAGGATGTCAAAAAATTGATTCAATAAATCCTACTACTATAGATCTGGATGGCTTATCCATTACTGATCCATGTTTAAGTTGGGTGGACACCCAGGCATTTTTGTTGGATCTGGCGGGGAAAATTAAAATATGATAAAAAAAATTAACATGAATATACCAACTTGTAAAGCAGCCTCATATCCTGTTTTAATTGGCGATGATTTGCTTAAGCGTCTCACATGGATGCCAAAAGATTATAGTCAGATTGTTGTCATAACGGACCATAAAGTTAAAAAATATTATGCTGATAATCTAGTTAAATTATTAATAATAAAAGGCTATAAAGTTCTATTATTGTCATTTTCTTCCGGCGAAAAATATAAAAATATTCGCACAAAAAATAGATTAGAAGAGCAAATGTTAAAGTGTGTATGCGATAGAAATACCTTAATTTTAGCGCTAGGCGGCGGGGTTGTGGGTGATTTGGCAGGCTTTACTGCCGCAACATATATGCGCGGTATTGCATATATTCAAATTCCAACGACATTATTAGCTATGGTCGATAGCAGTATTGGCGGGAAAACAGGCATCGATACACCACAAGGAAAGAATCTTATTGGCGCATATTGGCAACCTAAAGCAGTTATTGCTGATATAGCATGTTTACGCACATTGCCAAAAAAGCATTTAATAAATGGTTTGATTGAAGCATTAAAAGCTTTTCTTATACGAGATGCTAAAAGTTTTAGTTATTTGCAAAATAATATGGATGCAATTTTACAGGGTGATGTAAAGATATTAGGTCATATGGTAGAAAAAGCAGCAAGAATTAAAATAGATGTCGTTCAAAAAGATGAAAAAGACAATCATTTACGCGCCATTTTAAATTTTGGTCACACTATAGGACACGCATTAGAGTTGGTTAGCAACTACAAAATATTGCATGGTCATGCCGTTGCATATGGAATATTAGTCGAAGCAAAAATTGCTGAATTGATGGGGATTCTATCTCCAAAGAATTTTCTTATTATCGAAGGCATATTAAATCAATTACATTTTATGAGTAAAGATTTGAAAAAATGGGATGTCAATAAAATTATTCAAGCAACAACGCTCGATAAGAAAGCAAAGAAAGGAATGATCAATTATATTTTGTTAAAAGATATTGGTGCGGTATATCAATATAAAAATACTTATGCACATATGGTATCTGATAAAACTGTTAAAAAAGCTTTTTTAGCTATTTCAGGAGCGAGATCTTATGCCAGGTAATAGTTTCGGAACATTATTTAAAATCACAACATGCGGCGAATCACATGGCGGTGCTCTTGGTGTCATTGTCGATGGTTGTCCGGCAGGTTTAGAAATAACTGATACTGAAATTCAACATGAGCTTGATCGACGCAGACCAGGTCAAAGCACTATTACGACACCTCGTAAAGAAGAAGATATCATTCATATTCTTTCCGGTGTTTTTCAAGGTAAAACCACAGGAACACCTATATTATTATTAGCTTATAATCGTGATATGCGTCCTGAAGATTATGATGAATTAAAACATGTGTATAGACCATCTCATGCAGATTATACCTATTATAAAAAATATGGTTTTCGAGATTTTCGTGGTAGCGGCAGAGCAAGTGCAAGAGAAACGCTTGCACGCGTTGCAGCTGGAGCGATTGCAAAAAAATATTTGAGTCAATTTTTGAATATTGAAATTATTAGCTATGTTGAGCAAGTTGGTAGTATTAAAACAAAAATGAATTATAAGATAGTAAAAAATGAAGATATTGAAAAAAATATCATTCGTTGCCCTGATCAATCTTGTGCAGAAGAAATGATTAAACTCATTGAGTTAGTCAAAGCTGAAGGTGATTCCATAGGCGGCGTTATAAAAGGCGTTATTCGCAATGTTCCTGTAGGTTTGGGCGAGCCTGTTTTTGATAAATTATCCGCTGATTTAGGGAAAGCCATGTTAAGTATTAATGCAGTCAAAGGCTTCGAAATAGGTTCAGGATTTAATGGTGTAAGCATGCGTGGCAGCGAACATAATGACGCATTCATCATGGAGGATTGCAAGCTCAAAATAAAAACAAATCATGCGGGTGGAACATTAGGAGGAATTTCGACAGGAGAAGATATCTATTTCAGAGTCGCTTTCAAGCCTGTTTCGACCATCAGCAAAAAACAGGAAACAGTCAATGTCGATAATCAAGCTGTTTCATTACAAGCCGCTGGCAGACACGATCCATGTGTCTTACCAAGAGCAGTGCCTATTGTTGATGCGATGTCAGCATTAGTTATTATGGATCATTATTTAAGGCATAAAGCTCATATATAGAGATATAAGCATGACTGATAAAATCATCATAGGTGTTTCGGGACTTGCCGGATCTTTTTCTGAAGAGGCAGCTTTGCGTTATGCAGAATGTGCGAATATGACACCCCATTTAGCCTATTTAATTGATATGGAAGGTGTGCTTTCAGCATTGGTTCAAAAGAAAATTGATATTGGCATTTTTCCTGTTGTGAATATTTATGGCGGATTAGTGAAACCCGCTTTTGAAGCCATGGGCAATCATTTATTTGTACCTGTGGATGAATTATGGCTTGAGGTCAAACAATGTTTACTGGCATTACCTGGGACGACATTAAAGCAGATAAAAAAAATAGTCTCTCATCCACAAGCATTTGCTCAATGTAAAAATTATTTAAAAAATGAGATGAGTTATGCTGAACTTATTCCATGGATAGATACTGCAAAAGCCGCCAAAGATTTATCGGATGGAAATTTTTCAAATATGACGGCAGTGATAGCACCTGAAAGATCAGCTAAAGTCTATCATTTAGAAGTCTTAGCTAAAAACATTCAAGATAATAATCCTAATTTAACTGCATTTATTATCATTAAGCGACATGAGTAACTCTTTTTTTGGAGGAATGAGTGATGTTGACTATTAAACAGTTAAGAAAAAAAATTGATAACATTGATTCGGCAATTATTAAAAAGTTATCAACCCGTCAAAAATTATCTATGAAAATCGGTAAATTAAAAAATATAAGTGGAAAGAAAGTATTTGATGCCAAGAGAGAAATTAAACTGATGCATTTGTATGAAACCTTATCCAGTAAATATCAATTAGAGGAAGATTATATTAAACGGTTATTTAAAATCATTATAAACAACTCAAGGAAGATGCAGAAATGACTGTAAGATGGGAAAAGGAGTGCTTCTCAGCGACATGCCCACAAATTTTTTGCTGTGAGTGTCCCAAATTTGGCTATGAAAATTTTTCATTTTATCAACAACCTATAACAATATAACAAGCAGGAAAAAGTAATATGTTGGAACAAAAAATAACAAATTATCAGGAAGATTTTGCTCAAGTCTATTCTATGATTGCCGAAGCCCAATCGAAAGTCTGGCGGCAAGTAAATACGACACTCATTCAGCTATATTGGAATATTGGTCGTTATGTTTCCGAGAAAATTAAACGAGAAGGCTGGGGTAAAAGTGTTGTAGATAATATGTCTAATTATATAACCACTAAAAACCCATCAATTAAAGGATTTTCAGCGAGAAACATACGACGAATGTCTCAATTTTTTGATACATATCAAGGCCATGAAAAACTGTCAGCACTG
>JABDBK010000032.1 GCA_013288655.1 Gammaproteobacteria bacterium
CTTTATCAAGCTGATTTAAACATGTCCTTGGGTTTGGTATTAGGTGCAGAGGGTGAAGTAAAATGCGTATAAGCATCAAATGCTAACCCAAAGTGGCCTTTATTTTCAGGACTGTAAATGGCCTGACTTAAGGAGCGGAGCAAAATCGTTTGGATCAATTGCACATCAGGGCGATCCTGTATCGTTTTGAGCAGCTTTGCATAATCATTTGGGACAGGAATCTCTTTACCTGGCAACTTCAGACCTAATTCATTTAAAAATTTACGCAAATCGGTAAGTTTTTCCAGTGATGGGCCTTCATGAATACGATAAAGACCTTGGGCATCATTTTTAAGCAAGAAACGCGCCGCACAAATATTTGCGCACAACATACATTCTTCAATAAGCTTATGCGCGTCATTACGAGTTAACGCAACAATACGCTCAATTTTGCGGCCTTCACCAAAAATAATTTTTGTTTCTGGTAATTCAAAATCGATAGCACCGCGTTTCTGTCTAAGTGCTAGCAATGTTCGATAAACTGCAAACAAAGCCTTAAGATGAGGCAATAAGGCTTCGTGTTTTTTCTGCAATGCCTTATCGTTTTGTTCAACTGTGGCGTATACTTCGTTATAGGTTAAACGAGCATGCGATTTAATGACGGCTTCTGCAAAACGATAGTTTGTTATTTTACCGGTCGCACTAATTTTCATTTCACAAACGAGTGTCAAGCGATTGACATTAGGTTTTAATGAGCATAATTCATTGGATAATACCTCAGGAAGCATAGGTATGACGCGTCCTGGAAAATAAACCGAATTGCCCCGATTCAGAGCTTCTTTATCAAGGGCAGAATGAGGACGCACATAATGACCGACGTCTGCAATAGCAACATATAAAGTCCAGCCGCCGTTAGCACTCGGTTCGCAATACACCGCATCATCAAAATCTTTAGCATCTTCACCATCAATGGTCACAAATGGCTTGGCGCGCAAATCCAACCGTCCTTTAAACATATCCTCTGTGACATGAGGAGAAAATTGCCCTACTTCTCGTAACACCGAGTCAGGCCATTCAGTGGGAAGCTCATGATTGCGAATCGCGACATCAATCTCCATTCCAGGCGCCATATGGTCACCTAACACTTCAATGACGCGGCCTAATGCACGGGTATGTAATGTCGGTTGTTCTGTTATTTCAATGACTGCCATTTGACCATGCAGAGCACCGCCCTCAGCACCTGGCGGGATTAAAATAGTTTGAGTAATACGTTGATTGGAGGGTTCAATGAATGCAGCACCTTGTTCTGCGATATAGCGACCCACTAAACTATGGGTATTACGTGTGACCACTTCAACTATCGCGCCTTCTCTGCGGCCGCGGCTATCCATACCGGAAACACGAACTAACACTTCATCATCAGGAAAAACAGACCGCATTTGTCTGGCATTTAGAAACAAATCACCCATGTTATCTTCGGGTACCACAAACCCGAAGCCATCTTTATGGCCTACCACATAACCTTTGATGAGCTCCATCTCTTCAATAAGCCCATAAGCACCACGTCTGTTAAGAAGCAATTGACCATCTCTCACCATGGCAAGCAAACGTCGTCGTAAAGCTTCTTGTTCTTCCTCTGTTTCTAAAGCTAACTCAATGATCAGCTGCCGCTGACTAATAGGACGTCCTCTCTCTTTAAGAAATTCGAGAATATATTCGCGACTTACAATAGGATGCTCATATTTTTGAGCTTCTCTTGTAGCATAAACATCTTTTTTTTTGATCAATTTTTTTACCATTCTTTGCTCATTATTAAGGCAAAAACCTATATACATTGCATGCCCAACTTATATTAAGATACTACTGATAGGTATTTTTTTCCATTGAATTATCGACCAAACCCTCGAAAGTAGGCTATGATCCCCTCTCACAAAGAAAACAGTGAGGATTTCCATGAATACTATTACAAATAATTATTTACCCAGATTTATCTTTTGGAGCCGCTGGCTGCAAGCCCCTTTATATGTGGGACTCATTGTTGTATTAGCTGTCTATGTTTACGAATTTGCTCATGGTTTATTGGAACTCGTGAAATCGACTGGCAATATCGAAAACAGCACATCTATCATGTTACAAGCATTAAATTTAATTGATGTCGTCATGATAGCAAATTTGCTCATCATGGTCATTGTAGGAGGGTACGAAACCTTCGTATCACGTCTTAACATGCAACATCACACCGATCATCCTGAATGGTTAGACGAAGTAAATGCTGGCACCATGAAAATCAAGCTGGCACTCGCGCTTATCACAATTTCATCCATTCATTTATTACGAACATTTATTGATCCATCCCAATACACCTTTGATGGCATTATGTGGCAAGTCGTGATTCACATGACACTGGTCTTATCTGCCATTGCTATTGCCTTTACCGATAAACTGATGAGCAAACAACACGTTAAGAAGTAACACCCAACAAACTGCCTATCAAATAAGTGAACGCGCCTGCCGCACCGCCAATCAACAGCATGCGCAGGCCGCCCCATAGCGCGCTGCGTTGGGTAAAAATACTCAAAATACTTCCTACGGAAAATAATGCAATAGCTGTGAGTCCAATCGTAATCAGTAAATTATCTGTGCCAGGACTTAATACATAAGGAACCAACGGTATAAAAGCACCTACAGCAAAAGCTGCAAAAGAAGAAATACATGCGCCCAAAGGTGATACCATATCGCTTGGGTTGATACCTAATTCCTCTCGCGCTAAAGTATCAAGCGCTTTTTCAGGATCTTTGATGAGTAGATTGGCTATTTTTTCTGCTTCATCTTTGGGTATACCGCGTGCTTGATAAATAAGCGCAAGCTCTGCCGCTTCTTCTTCAGGATAAAGCTCAAGTTCACTTTTTTCTAATGCCAATTGATATTCCAACATTTCGCGTTGTGAACGCACAGACACATACTCACCTGCCGCCATCGATGATGCGCCTGCCAAAAGTCCTGCTAACCCCGCAAGAAGAATAAACGGATTGCCCGCATGCGCCCCTGCAATACCTAAAATCAAACTCGCGTTCGAAACAAGACCATCATTGATTCCAAATACAGCAGCTCGAATATTATTACCTTTACCGATGCTGCTATGCCCTTTCCCCACATCATCAAGTGATACAGGCATAGGATGGGCTGTCACCGGCATCACTTGATAAACAGACATGCCGCGTATCTTTAATGCAGCTAATGCACCACGCAAAGATCTTACGCCAAATCTTTGCACTAACCAAATCACGGTTCTGACACGCAAATCAGGATGATAAGCTCCAGGAATCGCGGCATTCGCTTTTCTTAATGTTTTTTCCCAAATAGCTGCTTGTTTTTCAGCAAGCCCTGATAAATCCAAAAACATTTTTTTGTGTAAAGGATTCACTTCAATCTGGGCCAATGCATGATATAAATAAGCTGAACGTTTTTCTTCTTTCCAACTATCAAGTGCCTCCATCAATAATCGCCCCCTCATCGCAACCCTCTTCGCGATAATTTCGCATAAGCGTTTCATTTTCAGCACGTTGTTGCGTAGCTTGCATAGGATCGCCAGTCGCAGCGCCCCAAAGCACAGGCTTACCGCTTGCGCCACTCCATATCATATCATGCTTAAGTTCATTACAAATGGCGTCATGATTGTTCTGTTTTGTGCCTTGGAACATTGCGCAGGCTGTCAAAAATTTGAGGGTAATAAAAATCAAAAAGATACGATAGAGCATAGCATTGTCCATGTATGAGGAGATATCGATAATAGTATATAACATCTCTCAAGTAGTCTGTATTGATTTAAGTAGCATCTTAGGGTCTTAAACTGTGCTGAGCAGTTTCATTAACGCCAACAGGTTGAGATGAGGGATTAGTATGTCTTCTTCGAAAAAGCCTACCGGATACCTTAGATAAAGAAGTCTTATTTGCTAATGGTTCAGCTTGGGTTGTGTTTTCTGTTTTATTTTCGATAGATTCAGAAGATTTTTCACTTGGTATGGGTTCCTGCCCCCATCCAATATTTTTGCCTCCATCATGCGTCACACCCGTTTGTTTGTATCTAATATATTCTGAAGAGGTACAAGTACCCGTCGCTGTCCAATTAGCTCCCTCCACTGCCACATTATTGAATTCTCCATCATACCAAGCAAACACCGATGCACAAATGGGCGCGAGTTGTTTATACCAATTTACACCAGCATCATCTGTATAAAATACCATGCTCTGCCTACATCCTTGCCGCGATGTCAGGTAAGCTCCAGCAGCGACACAATAGTTGAAATTATCTTGTTCACCGCATTGAAAGTCATTAACCCAGTTGTGGTAACAATCAATATTGTCATAATGACTTGTTCCTTGTGTCCAGTTAGCCCCGCCATCATTACTGAAATATCCCCGCATTTCTTCACAGCGGTTGCCATAGTCAATATAATTCACAGCAGCAATGCAATGCATTTTATCCTCAGCACAATGAGTAAGTGATCCAGGTGGCAGAGGTGTATAATTAGTTGACGTCGCTTGATTGGCCAAAACCGGTTGAGAGCTAAGTAAATATAAAAATAGCAACTCTTTTGATTTAGTTATTAGATTTAAAAAATTAAAGCAAGAAAAAGTTTTATTAGATCTGATATTCATATATATTTCCTTATATTGTAAATGTCACAAAATAAATAATCATTCCTCATTTAAAGACTACGCATATTTGAGTTTTTGGTGTATTGTCTCATTCTTATGATCTAACATGATTGTTTTAATATCACTAACCGCCGTATCTAATTTGTCATTTGCATTGATCACGATTTTATCATAACCCCCGGAGTGATCGATGCTCTTTTGAGCGAATCGCATACGTTTGGCAATGCTTTCAGGATCATCGCTACGTCGGATTAAGCGAGCCTGTAACTCACTTATTGATGATGGCATGATAAAAATGCTTATACAATGAGGAATCATGGATTTTATTGTCAGCACATTATGATAATCCATATCTACGACGAGATCCGTTCCAGAGTTTAATTTTTCTAAAGTTTGCGATTTCGTTAATCCGAAACCATAATAATTTCCATTAAATATGATATATTCTAAAAAATCCTCACTTTTTATTTTAGTTTTAAATTCTTCGCACGATATAAAATGATAACTTTTTCCTGAAATTTCACCAGGACGCATAGGCCGAGTGGTGAATGCAACAATTTTTTCAAGTTTCGGTATCTCTTTTAATAATTGATTCATAATCGTCGTTTTACCAACGCCTGATGGCCCAGAAAGAATATATAAATTTCCGGAAGACTGTGCCGCAGTTTGTTTTTTAAATAAATTAAAATGTCCTTGATACATAACTGTCCTATAAATTTAACCAATGCTCAAATTCAGCAAGAGTAGTAAATGACATATGTGCTAATGGGTGATGCATTGGATTTTCATAAAGCCAGTTGGCATAAATCGGTTTTACACCAGCAGCATTAGCGCCTATCAAATCATGTTCATGATCACCCACATGAATCATCGAAGTTAACGCTTTATTTAATCGTTTTGCAAGTAGTAATAGTCCTTCAGGATGAGGTTTGTTGTTAGAAACTTCGCAGCCTGCAACGATTTCCTTAAAATATATGGCAATTTGATGAAAATTTAAAATATGCATCGTAGAAGTTTTATCTCGTCCCGTCCACAACCCTAAAGTGATGCCTTTTGCAGTTATTCGTTCTAATATGGGCACAATACCAGGGATAAGTAACGTTTTTGGAGCAAACCGAGAGGAAAAATCCCACAAGCGCTCTAAAGCATGCCTGGCATCCTCTTTACTGAGCCTATCTAAAAACAATTCATTGGCTGTCTGGGTACGCATGGCATCAACTTCGTGATGAGATAAGCTAATTCCAAATGGGGATAAAGCATCATTAAATGCTTGAGTAATGATGCATGATGAATCGATGAGGGTGCCGTCTAAGTCAAAAATAATTGTTTCTATCATCGGTGTATCCTTTAAACAGAATATTTTGCGCCATTGTTCATCGCATAATATTCATCCCTTGATTTTATCACCAATGGAAATTGTTCATGCAATTGATCGCACATCAGTCTACAAACTTCCTGAACTTCCTGCTCATTACCATGTTCAGATAATCTTCCAATAAATAATTTATGATAATCTTTAAGCGTCATTGCATAAGTAAATGCATTGACCTTCGAGCAAAGATTAAGTAGATTGGTAAATTCAGTCCCATGCTGAGATAAGGTGCGAGGGTGATAAGAACTTTCATATTTTTTCTTAAGTTCAATAAAATCCAGGATAAGTTTTTTTTGAAAATCTTTTTCTTTATCGGTTCCTTGAAGACGATACAAGGTATCATCCATGGCCTTTGTTTTGCTCGAAGTCAATCGCGCTACTTTCGCTTCTGAGTGGGCTACAAATTCCAGGCAAGTTTCGATGCAAACTCCTGAAATTAAAAATTCAATTTGAGTGGAAGAGTGTACTGACAAATGTTGATGTTCTTGAGCCATTTTTTTATTATAATCAGATGAATTGACGGGTTCATCAGGAAATGAGAGATAGGTGATTCGGGACTTGAATTCCGCACGTTGTTCATAATGAGGTCTGTTGACATCAATATTAAATAATTTATAAATATCAATCCCATAAGCGTTTTCTTGCGTCATATTTAAAATCATGCAGCCAGGTTTTATCACAAATGTTTGTGAATCATCGAGTTCGCCGCCCGAAGCTATGATGAGTTTTATCATTTTTTCACGATAGTTAGTTATTTTTTTCATATTGCTTTGCCTTGTACCACAATGGTAGGATTTCATCAGGTTTTACATGAGACCAGTCACGATCAGAATTTTTTAATTCTTCTTCAATAATTTTACAACGATTAAGATATTTCATCACATTACGACTCACTACTGTTTCTGGATGAATGTCTATGAAACGACAAAGATTGGCGAGTGAAAAAAAACAATCGCCTATTTCATCGATAAAATGGGCTAAATTATCTTCACGATTTTCATAGGCAGATTGTAATTCTTCGAATTCTTCGATCACTTTAGTCATGACTTCATCAATATGAGAAAAATCAAAACCCACACAGGAAGAGTAGTATTGAGAGAGATATGACAAATCTAGAGGTGACATCATATCTTTTAACTTAAACAATTTTTCTGAAAAAAATTGTCCATTGTTAATTCGCATAGTGGGATGCAGCCTATCCCAGTGATAAGGTGTATGTTCAGGATTAATAAGCCCTTTTGATAATAGTTCAATGACCCGTGGAAATAATAAATGTTCACATGTTACTTTAAGTTGTTCGTGAAGCTGAGCAATATCATGTGTGAATCGGCCTTCTAAACTCAGATGCTTGGAAACTAAAATAGGTGAGCCGCAATCAACATCTGCATCAACGATATGAGCTGTGCTTGCTATATAATTGTCATGTTGTTTAATGGCCTGCTGTATAGCATCCATACCTCTGTATTTAGGTTTATGATGTTCATCTAATAGTGTTAAATCAGCAGGATGGACATTAATGCCTGGGAATTGTGTCAAGAAAAATGCGGGTGTGATGGTCATAAAGCCTGCATAAATCAAAGTATCAATTTTCATGTGATTTAAATAATCTGCAAGTTGTTTAAAATAGTCATCTCTGTTAAAGAATTTATCTTTCTCACGACAATAGAATTCAAGTTGATATTTTTGAGATAAAGATAATGCATTGCTGGAATGATTATCTGTTATGATGGATATGAAATTTACATTGGGATAACGATTACGTTGAGATAAAATAATATCGGCATTGCTACCCTTGCCAGACATAAGTATCGCTGCTCGTGGATTATTGTTATAAAGCTGAATCACTCGTTTTAGTAATGAATTTTTCATGATATATGCTCATTAATTGTAAATACTGTCATAGGCTACCGCTGATAATTCACGATAAAATTCTTTTCTTTCGTCATAAAATGCAAAACTAGGCTCAAAGACTGGAAATATTTCTTTATAAGTTAATGCATCATCGTAATTTATTAAATTTTTTTCTAATAACATATCAATAAAATCAGCCATGATGCCGCGACAAAAATTAATATTTTCTAATCGTATCTTATCTTTGATTTCAGAAAGATACTCAATGATAATTTTTTGAAATACCCTGGCTTCACTCACCAAGGGTTCGTAGCGTACAAATATCAACATTTGCCCCATCATATAGCGAAAAAAAGCTTTTAATTGTCTTTTTTCAAAAGGATCAATCGATATGGGCCCACTGGCTAATACTTCTTTGACTCTAGCATAAATGACAGCAAAGATACTATCAATGATACAATGGGATTCTCCAGTAATTTTTGCGACAAATTCATCGATCGTTTCTGTGTCAAGTTTGGCCATTCGCCGCAATGGATTAACTAACTCCCACCAACGCTTGATTTCTTCTGAGTTTTTTCTAAAACAGTTATAATTATGTCGCGTCCATTTGAAATCCTCGCAGAAGAATTTCATATATTTGTTCTTAAAATTATCTAAGTGAGGCGAATTTTCCCTATATTTATGGGACAACTGAGCAAAATGACTATCATCACCTTTTAAGCAATAATAAACCGATGCTCTTAGCATTTTTTCTATATGATCAAAAAACAAGGCTTTATTTGTTAAATCAAATTCAAATTCTTCAAACAGAGGATATATTTTACGCCTTGTATAATCATAGTCAAAATTAGATTTTTTAAGACTATCAACGAATACCATATCGGCAAGTACGAGCGTAAATGCTTCGCTCATCATACGATAGGCAATATAAATATGCTGTGTTTTATCAGTATGATGGCCGGTGTATAGAAGATCCGGTATCAAAAAATGTGAAAAATCATGCGCCATATAGGTGATTTCATGAATAACATCTCTTTTAGGAACGAGTGGTACGCCTGCATTTAATGTTGGGCACCAATAATTCTTTTCGCGGCGATTTTTTGCAGTACGAAAAAAAATACCTCTGTTCAATACCGTATGAAAAATATTAGTAATCCCATAATACTCGGCATAACTATTATTAAAATAAATATTATTTTCTAACATTTTTGCTGGATCATTACTGAAATCTATCGTCCCATTTTGCTGTTGCGGATGAAAATTTAGATTAATCGGAGATGAGTAATATAATTCATCACAGACAAATTTAGAAAACGCAATACCTTGCGAGGTATTTTTCATATTAAATCGATCAAGATCATCATAAGTTAATAAACTGTTTTTTAACAAAAATTCTTTGTCAATTTCACCAATAATATTCGGGATTTCATTTAAAGAGTGTGACAAATATCCCTCAGTAGTATATTGAAACTCCTTACAAATTAAATTGCCATCATCCATAAGCTTATAAGCTTGAATAATGCATTCATCACTTGCATTAAAAAATATTCCTGATTTTTTGGCTTCAGATCCATATACATTTATTTTATTTGTAATGAACAATGCCGCGATAACATAAATATCTTGATCATGGTTTGACTGAAGAAGTTGTTTGATTTCATCAGTGTGCTTTACGATGATATTTGCCCTAATTTGAATATCATATCTGTTTAATATCCTATGTATTTCATTGATTTGCTTTTCAGTGTATAAATTTTCTGAGGACACTAAGTAAATGACGTATTTCTTCATAGCATATCTACAAAATTATATTTTTTTAGAAAAAATAGAGACTGATTGCAAGGTGTCAGCTTTGTTTTTTAAGCTGGATATCAATTCTTGATATTCTGAAGAAGTGATTTTTTCCAGATAATTTTTGTAACGTTCTGGCCCCCATCCTGATCGCAAATCATCGATATATTGTGATTGATTACATAAATTCACCTGAATCAATGACCAAACGGCTACTTTTAGATCGATGAGGGGCAAATAAAATAATATTCTATTGATATTACATTGTAAGATATCTTCTGAAATTTTCTCGTCTTTATCGTAATAATCAAATAATAAAGCTTTGATGGATTCTCGAGTATGCACACCTGATTCGTTAGCAATGTATGCCAGTTCACACATAGGATCATTCATGCCTGAATATTCCCAATCGATAATATAAATATGTTGATCTTCACCCTCTTCAACTTTCATAAAATTAAATGGGCCTAGATCATTGTGACAAGGTGCCAAATTGATTTTTCCGAAACTTGCCAGTACTTTTTCATGTTCATTAATATGAGCTAATATTTGTTTTAAATTTACATGCTGCTTACCATAATCATATGTCAAATGAGTAATTTCATGGCCGCCGACATTTTGTAATGCATAGCACATCATCTTAATTCTTTCCAAGATATGATAATGTGAGTGAAAAACGTGGCCGCATTGATGTACTTGTTTTAAAACTTGTAGAGATTTTTTGCGTAGTCTAGGGAAGCTTTCATGTGTGAGTGTTTCTGCGTTTTCTAGATAATTTTCGACTTTATAGCCTTGTTGTTGTAATACATTGCCTTCATCCAAAAATTGTTTTTCAAAAGCAGGAGCTATGCCTAACGCTGCAACAATCGAAGTATTTATTTTTTCTGCTTGTCTATGAATGAGCAGCTCAGATTGTGATCCGGGTAATCTCACCAGCCATTTTTTTATGGCTGTATCTGGCGATTCGGTTGTTACGCATAAAGCGTGATTTGAACATCCACCCAAATACTTGATTTGCATGATAGGATCCGAGATTCCTTTCAGTTCTAAAAAATATTCTAAACTTGTTTGAAGATGTTCTTTATTGACTTTGGAAGGGATGCTGAGTACTTCAACGCGACTTTGTGCCATATTCACTCCTTTATTCTTATTTGTATTCCTATACAGATAGCTTGGCTTATATTTTAATTATAAAATTATACATGATGTCACTTCACATGCAATCAATTTCATACAGATAGGAATATTATATGCTAAGATTAATTAAGCAGGTTATTCAAAACAGAAACGCGGTAACTCGGTTTCCCTCAAAGCAAATGAAAACATTTTTTCATTCAACGGCGATTTCTTCAGATGCTTTCAATTATATGAAAACCTACAACAATGCAATGCCCGAAGAATTAAAAAATTACGCAGTCTCAGACATTGAATTTACAAAAAAAATAAATGAAGAAGCGATGAAATTACTGTCAACAGCAAGATGTTCGAAAACAATCAGGGATGCCTATAAAAGCAAAGAAATGGATAACGCCATTGAGAATACAGTATCTATGCATGCTGAAAATACTCATTCTCATCCTGATGAATTGAGAAATATAGCAAGAATAGTTATCAAATGGGCTGCTAGAGATAGAATGAATCAGTTGAAGCTTTTCGATGAGCTGGACGCAATCCATAAAGACAATCTAGAAAAATATGGAAATCCTATAGGTCCAACGCCATCTTATCTTTTAAACAAATATCATGGCAATAAAAAAGAAGTTGCAGAAGGAGCAAAAAGATTTAGATCAGATGAAGATCTTTCAAATAGCCTTAAATGTAAATTGTAAAAGAATGAGCATGCTTTACAATAGCGCTGAGACAAGTGTTATAATAAAGCCCCCCCCGCCGGCACGAAAAGCGCGTGCGTCCTGAGGTTCATTTGCTTTATATCTGAGGATCTAACATTAGGTGTTAAATTTAAATCCTAATAAACTATCTTTTGGATCCTTATCACTTAATTTCAATCGAATATATTGTTCAAAATTAAAGTCAGACCTTAAATTTTCTAATGGGATCATGTCAGAATTTAATGTACAGATATATTGAATATTTTGTTGTCTGTTTAGGATGCTAATTCTCTCAAATGCTAAGGCTCGTTGTCGAGAATCAACACCATCAAAAATAGTACTGTCATGAATAAGAAAATTAATACAACTTTCATCTTGGCTAAAAATTTGCATCAAAGTCAAGTCATAGCAAAATATTTTCATTTTACCGATGCCTTCGCTATTACTGCGTTGAATATTAATACCGAATTTATAGCCATTATCTGTGACATTAATAATTAAGTTGCCAGGTTCATCATATAAGGCTTTAGAGTTGTCATTGAAGGCGCGTACAAATTGTTCCCAACGTGATCTATGCTCTTCATAATCTCTTTCGGATTTTTTTTCAAGTTCAACTTTTGCAAGCCTGATGTCTTGCTTCTTTTTAGTTAAGTCACGAAGATCCGTAATTTTCTCTTTAACTCTTCCAAGTTGTTCTTGATTTTTTGAATGAGATTCCTGCATGCATATTAATTCTTCTAATGCACCATGAGTTTTAAAAATTTCTAATAAAGAGGCTCTTTCATCAATAATTTTCTTAATCAAATCTTTATTTTTATCAATGCTATTGTTTATCTGAGTGATTTCCACTTCTAAAAATAACCTTCTATTTTGAATTAGCTTACGATGAAACTCTTTTGCTTCAGACAATGAATGTTTCAGGCCTTCTGAAAATAATAATCCAGCTTCTCTATATACATTTTCTAATTCAGATTCACTAGGAGGATTTTCACTTGCAATAGATTCACGATACCTCTCAAGTTTTTTTTGATTAATAATATTTTCGTTCGCTAATTTATGTAGTTCTTGGCTAAACTTATCAGCTTGTCGTTGAATATCTTCGTATTGTGGAAGTACTTTATAAGTTGATAATGAAATTTTCTCAGCCTCAATTAGCTCTTCGAGCCGTACTCGCTCTGCCTCCAGCTCCCCTAAACTTGCAACCATTCCTGACTTTGTCGCAGTTTGCAAAGCTGAGATAGACTTTTCCTTCTCTCGCAACTCTTGAAGTTCAGAAGCTTGTTCCCAGTTAAGACCAAGTAGAAAAGCATTATTTACCTGCCAATCCCAGGTTTTCTGGGCACGAAAATATTTGAAAGGATCAGTATAAGCGTCTGCACCCGCTCTAATGAAGTATGATATTAAACTCCTAAAAGAGGGCTTATATTTTAAGGGTTTAACTTCTGATGATTTAAATAGAAAATAACCTAGAACTTTCTTCCAATCGTCATTACTTACATAAAATTCATTAAAATTTTCACTTTTTTCTGGGTGGATTGGCCAACCTATAAAATCCCCCTCCAATAATATCACATTAGGGTTTGCGATATATCTAGTTGCTCTTATGCGATTAATACCAATATCCATTTCAATTGTAAACGCCCATTCTACAAGTTCCTCAATAGGTAGATTGCTTCTTACCTTATCACTACCTAAGCAAAAATGAATAATATTGAGAAGTGTGGTTTTCCCTACGCCGTTTCTTGTATCTTTTTCAGTGGAATTATCACTTTTTTCAGCAAGGATAACATTAAGTCCAGCAACAAATGTTACTGATTTAAAAGATTTTTGATTTGCAAATACGCCATATATCATATTGAACTCTTTTTTATTTTTCCATCTACTAGCTTAATTATCCCGAGTATATACAACATATCTACCCCTAATATAAATCTTTCAAATGTCCCAATGTTTGATTGATTTTTAACAGATTCCCACAATCCAGATAGTGTGCGCGGCTGTACAAGATTATCGAGCAAAGTTGCACCAACTCCTAGTAGAGTTTGATTTTCTGTTAAATATTTTGTTGGTAAAATCATTTCTCAAAGACCTCACAGATTTCGAACAAATGACATAGAATTGCTAATCCAGCAGCTTGAATTTTGAAATCATTGTTCCCGCCTTTTGCAAATTCAAACATAGCTTCAAATAAAGCGTCTCCGTGCAAATTCTCTTTTAATTCTAAATATTTTTTCTTAAATTCACCTTTTAATCTCTCAGGAAAATCACTATCAATTTGAGCTATTTTTACTATAAATTCTTTGACCTCAGAACTCCTGCTTAACCCCATAACTATTAAATGATGAGAATGATCTGTAAGACCATTTTTTTGCATTTTTTCTTTTGGCGGAATAACAATAAAATCGCTTTTATCTACAACTTTGGAGTTTGAAACTGCTTTTGCTGCTACTTCTAACTCTGCAAAACCGACTGCCGACATTTCTTCATCTAGGCATTCAGTAACCCATTTTTCATGTTCAATTTTTAACTCACGTAAGAAAGTGGTAGGATATGTGTGACGATGTGTATCCACTTGTTTATGATGCGTAGGACATAACAAAATCCAATTATCATAGCTATCGATATTTTCGTAAGAGCTTTCAGCCCGCGGACCCGCTGGGCTATGGGCAACTATATGAGCAATTTCTCCAATTTGTTTATTTTTATCATTTTTTGTTTTATTTAAAACCAAATCTACTCTACAATCAGTAAATGCACATCTTGCTGCGGCTCTTCCATATAGCATTTTGACATCTGCGGTAGGGTATTTTCTGGTCATATATTATCCATTTCAGCATTATCTTATTGTTATATTTTTTAAAATCTTTGTTATAGCTTATATTAAACCAAATCATGAACATAATCGATGAACATAATCGATATTGTAAAATGATCATTTGCTGAATAATATTAAGCGTCATTTTTTTATAAGTCAGAGGTAATATTTTACTGTAAAAAAACCAAAAGCAATAGCAAATGGGATATCCAAATATGATCATTCTAGATGATAAAGCACAGATAGCAACTAAAAATAATATTGCATTGGCGTATATCCCAGCCATTGCGATAAAGATGCTTTCCACGGATGCATTGCATAAAACATCGAAAAATTGACATTTTCATCCATTTTTATAAAAAACAATATATTTCCTAAACTTTACGTAGATTATTAAGTCATACAGCTGGTTTAACATTAGGTGGCTTTACAGGGTACGCTTCAGATACCCAAGAGTTACCTATCATCAACAAATAAATAATGACTGATTTTTTAGTTGACCATAGATGTGTAATATGATGAAGTAGCTTCACAACTAGGCTGTTGAACAAACTGTGCTTAATTGATCAAAGGAGGATCGAAAAAACTAATAACTAAAAACAAGCAAGAAGAGAATAATCATAATGACAAAACTCTATCCGCTCACCCCAAATCAAACTCGTCTATATAATTTTCAAACAGCATATCCGAATGATCCTGCATACCGGCTTACTTTTTTATACAAAATCACAGGAAATTTGGATATCTATCGTTTAAAAAAAGTATTGGAAACAGTTTGTGACTCCATTGATGCATTTAAAGTTGACTTTGTTGAAGTTAATAACAACATATACCAACGTTACTCAGATGAAAAAAAACATCAATTTGAAGTCATTTGCCGTGATGCTAACAACAGTCCTGCTCAATTTCATGAACAAATCATTAAACAGGTTTCCGAATTGCAAAAAACGCCATTAACTCAGTGGCCATTGTTATACTTTACCCTATACCATTCGGGAGATTCTGAAAATTATCTTTTGTTAACCGCATCTCATATTATCTCAGATGGACAAAGTTATCACTTAATGATTGATGCCATCAATCAGGCTTATAATAATGAATATAGAGGAGATGCATTAGTAACATTTGCGCAGAATTATTTTAACCAGCGTTTTCTGACAGAACCCATGTATACTGCGGTAAGCAGCAAAGCACGCGAATTTTTTCTAGCAGAAACACGAAATATCGACTCGTTTGGCGTAAAAAAAATCAGACAGCATCGCAATGAAAGATTAATCCTGGATGGAACGTCTGCTTATTTTTATCTCGATAAAACCGGCATTCAAGATTATCTAGGAAAAAATAAATACTCAGAAAATAGTTTTTTCCTTGCAGTCCATGCACTTTTCATCAAAAAGTTAACCAGCGAGAATATCATTGTCATAGGACTTCCTATTCTAAACAGAGACAAAACAAATAAGAATGCTTTTGGTTATTTTGTAAACACCTTACCCTTGCTCATTAATTTTGATCAAATCAATTTATTTTCTGAACTTGTCCAGTATATCAACAGAAAAATATTTTCCTTATTACGACATCAGTCATATCATATAGATGACTTGAGCCATATTGATATCAGATTTAACAATTATTTTACTTTTTACAATAAGCCTTTTGATTATGCATTTAACCAGTGCAATGTTCAAAGAATTGCCTTAGATAAAGATAATATCATGGCAGAATTTAAATGTGCAGTTGAAAGCATGCAGGATAATTATCTTGTAACACTTGAATACGGTAATTATTTTTCCAAAATCCCTGTTGAAAACATATTCAAACAAATTATTCATTCCATCTCGAGCAATGATGACCCCCTTATTAAAGATATTCCAGTGTTAGATCATATGAGCCAATATAAACAGATTAATTCGTATAAGACACAGGCTATCAAAGATCGGTTTGAGGAAACTGCTCATCATAATCCATATAACATAGCGCTGAATGATGGTTCTCAAGAATGGACATATCAAGAACTTAATAAGCGAGCTAATAAAATGGCGCGGTGTCTTCTGGAGAAAACGATCCTCTCAGACAAAATTATTATTTCATTAAAAAGAGATAACCATCTGGTTCTAGTCATTTTAGCGATATTAAAAATAGGAAAATGTTATGTCCCTATTGATTTACACTGTCCAACGGAACGATTCAATTATATTTTAAAAGACTTGGATGATACATTTGTGATTGGCGAAAATGAAATTGAAGATTTAATCGCTCAGTCTGAACAATATGATGATAGCGACTTACACATAAACGTACCAACAGATGCACCTGCATATATGATTTATACATCAGGCTCAACAGGAGCACCCAAAGGTGTTCTTGTATCAAATCACAATTTGCTGAGTTTGATGGATGCCTGTAAGGAGAAATTTGATTTTAATTCTGCTGATGTGTGGATGCTCTTCCATTCTTATGGCTTTGATTTTTCCGTGTGGGAAATATTTGCTTGTCTTTTAGAGGGTAGCAAACTCATCATTCTGGATCGTCAATTAACACAGTCACCATCACATTACTATGAAATCATGCATAAACACGGTGTCACAGTACTCAACCAAACACCTACTGCTTTTATGGGAATTATTCAAGAGGATTTATTACAGAAAAAGCATCTGAAGCTCCGATACGTTATTTTTGGTGGAGAAGCACTCTGTTTTCCATCATTAAAGAAATGGGTAGAGCGTCATCCGCTTGAAACCGTAAAATTAGTGAATATGTATGGAATCACAGAAACGACCATTCATGTCACTTATCACGAAGTGAGTACAAAAGATTTAGATTCAAGTCAAAGTATCATAGGAAAACCTCTTGATCATCTGGGTATTCAGATTATCAATAAAGATGGAAATATATTGCCGCCAGGCATCCCGGGCGAAATCTTAATTTTCGGCGAGGGTGTAACAAATGGTTATTATAAAAATACTGTGCTTAGCCAATCCAAATTTATTAACAAAGATAAGAGTCCATTTACCTATTATAAAAGCGGCAATCTTGGCTATTTCAATGAACGAGGCGATATCGTTTATTTAGGCAGAATGGACAGACAAATTCAATTGCGCGGTTATAGAATAGAACTGGGAGAAATAGAAAGTTCTATGATTAAGTCAGCATTTGTTAAAGATTGCGCAGTAGATATGGTCAGCTTGGGTGATAACGGTAATCAACGCATTGTTGCCTATCTGGTTCCTGAATCGCATTACGAAGAGTCCTTGTTAAAACAATCATTAAAAGCATTCTTGTTACCTTATATGATACCATCACTTTTTATTCTCGTGGATAACATACCCATCACAGTCAATGGAAAAGTCGATCTTAATTTACTAAAATCTCGCATTAATATACAAAAATCTTTTATGAAAGGAAGTACAACAACAGAGCGATTTCTTTTTGAATTAATTTCAATAGCCATAAATCACGATAACTTTTCTCTTGAAGAAAATCTATTTGATATGGGTGTCACATCGATTGATCTCGTGAGTATTTTTGCTCGTATTAAAGAAAAATTTCCTTTCAGGCAATTTTCAATACTGGATGTATTTCAGTTTCCTACCATCAAAAAACTAGCTGATCATATTGATAAAAAAGGCAATCCGGTCAATAAAGAAAATATTGCACTTGATAGAAGTGACATAAGAAAATCACTATTGAAAAAGAGAATGGCAAGTTGAAAATTATGAATGAATATATAACAAAAATAGCCATCATAGGTATCGCCGGTAAATATCCTAAAGCGGATTCTCCACAAGCGCTTTGGCAAAATATTATAAATAACATGGATGTTTCCCAAAGAAATCCTATTAATCAAGAAAATTATGTCAATGCTTATTATGCATTAGATGGAATTGATTTATTTGATAATGAGTTCTTTCAATTTACTCCATATGACGCCGCTATTACGGATCCTCAGCATAGAATATTATTAAAATGTGTGCATCAGGCATTGGAAGATGCTGGATATGAAAAAGAACCTGATTATTGTAAAACAGGTGTTTTTGTATCATCCACCCTAAGTACTTATTTGATTAATCAATTGATTGATAGTCCTTACTATAAAAAAGGGGAAATCAATTATCCTATTCTGATCGGTAATGATAAGGATTTTCTCGCAACAAAAATATCATACAAATTAAATCTGACCGGGCCCTCTCTTTCTATTCAATCTGCATGTTCGAGTTCAATGGTTGCTGTACATTATGCTTGTCAAAGCCTGCTTAATGGGGAATGTGATATGGCTATTGTGGGTGGAGTGTCTATCACGATTCCACAAGAAGCAGGCTACTCATATAAAGAAGGTGGTGTTCTGTCAAAAGATGGCATCTGCCGGCCTTTTGATGAAAAAGCAAATGGAACAGTCAAAGGTAATGGTTGTTCGGTCGTAGTTTTAAAACGTTTGGCAGATGCTATTGCCGATCGTGATAACATTTATGCAGTCATTAGCGGTACTGCCATTAATAATGATGGGGCGAATAAAATCGGTTATACGGCACCTAGCGTTGTGGGTCAAAGCCAGGTTGTGAAGGAAGCTTTATCTTTTTCTAATTTATCCATTCATGATATCGATTACATCGAGACTCATGGCACAGGAACGCAGCTAGGCGATCCTATTGAAATAAGCGCTTTACATGCTATATTCAAAGAGGCAGCCCGCAAAATCCCGTTGGGAAGTATCAAATCCAATATAGGCCATCTGGATGTTGCTGCTGGAATCACATCCATCATTAAATCAGTTTTCATGTTGAATGAAGGCATTGTGCCGCCCATAAAAAATTTTCAAGCACCCAATGCGGCTTTTAAAAATATAGAACATCCTTTTTATTTTCCTTCAGACATCATAAAGAAAGACATGCATCATATTTCGGTCAGCTCATTTGGAATGGGCGGAACTAACGCACATACTATCGTCAGCCAATTTCTGAGTAATAAACATGATAGCAGATTGACATTGCCCTATTATCTGATACCGATATATCTGAATGATACAGAACATCTTGATAAATATAAAAAAACAATTATTGATTATCTAAATAAGAGCATAGATTTCCGTGATTTTGTTTTCAGCATGTCTACGGGTAAAAAAGTAAGAAACAAAAAAATTACTATCATTGCCAAAGATACCGATGATTTTTTAGATCAGCTATCTAACATCACTTTTACGCATAATCATCATGATAACCATGCACTTAATTTTACCATAGATGACTATCATGAGTTAAGAAGATTATTACCATCTTTTGATGCATTATTTTCGATAAATAATACATCTTGTTATGTTTCCATATTCAAAAAGTTTCTTGTAAACCTGGATATTCCTGATGTAGAGATAGGCTCAAACGGCGGTCGAGACCATCCCTTGAATAGATTATTTAAATTTTTAGCACAGATGAATGATGATATCTCTATTCATTTTCATTATTTATATGATGGCATGAGATGGTCAAGAATCTCTTTACCCACTTATCCATTAAGTGAAAAACAGTTCTGGATAGATGCAGCCTCTCCTTCTATGCCTGCAACTTCATCAATCGAGATCGCAAAATCCATTGAGATTGAGAAAGAAATTATTCATATATGGACGTCCCTCACTGGCGTACAAAATATCTCTCCTGAAACCAGTTACTTTGATCTGGGCGCTGATTCTCTGAATGCTATTGATATTATTGACCAGATAATG
>JABDBK010000033.1:0-444 GCA_013288655.1 Gammaproteobacteria bacterium
AACGTCTTCGTCAATGCCTTAGGCCACAAGATATTCTCAGTAGAGTAGGTGGTGATGAATTTGCCATTATTCTTTCCAGTATTCATAATGCAAAAGAGGTTATTGAAATCATAAATCGATTACAGCAAAAAATTTCTGCTGAAATTCAATCAGAAGAGAAAGAATTTTTCATAACAAGCAGTATTGGTGTTAGTCTTTACCCCAAAGATGGAAAAACAGTTCAAACCTTAATTAAGGTTGCAGATATTGCGATGTATGCTGCTAAAGAAAAAGGTAGAAACACGTTTCAGTTTTGCACGCCTGAAATGACATCGAAAGCCGAAGATCGAGGCGTTTTGCAAAATAATTTACGGCTGGCGTTGGAAAACAATGAGTTTCTTTTACATTATCAACCTAAAATTGATGTGGCTACAAAAAAAGTGGTCGGTATGGAGGCATTAATTC
>JABDBK010000033.1:454-18136 GCA_013288655.1 Gammaproteobacteria bacterium
TCGGTGGCAAAGACCCGATGGAATTCTATTACCTGGAAATTTTATTTCCGTGCTAGAAGATAGCGATCTGATTATCCCCATTGGGGAATGGGTAATCAGAACGGCTTTTTCGCAAAATCAGGCGTGGCAAACCAAAGGATTGGCTCCTTTGACTATGTCTGTTAATCTATCCATTCGAAATCTAAACACACAGCTTTTGCAATTCGTAGAAAAAATTTTAAGAGAAACCAATCTCGATCCTAATTTTTTTGAAATGGAATTAACAGAAAGTGCTTTGATGGTTAATGTGGAAAATAATATTCAAATTTTACGAAGCTTAAAAGAGTTGGGGCTTAAAATATCGATTGATGATTTTGGTACAGGCTATTCTTCTTTAAGCTATTTAAAACGTTTTCCGATCGATACACTTAAAATTGATCAATCTTTTATTCGGGATATTGCGACGGATCCTGACGATAGAACCATTGTTACTGCCATTATTGCCATGGCGCATAGCCTTGGGTTTAGAGTCATAGCAGAAGGGGTGGAAACGGAAGCGCAACTCAAGTTTTTATGTGAACATAACTGTGATGAAATTCAAGGGTATTATTTTAGCCGTCCTTTGTCAGCAGAGGATGCAACCGATTTTATACAAAGAGCGATTACTACCTGGGAGTTTGATTAAAGGTAGGGCATTGCCAATCATAATAGCTGTTAACCTTAAAATTAGTTTATTACCCAACTTTATTTATTGCTAGTTCTAAGTCGTATTAGCGGCTTAACTTGAAATAATCCTTGCAGCATCTACACTCAAATAAGTAGCCACGAAATTCTTGGCAGTGTAGGGCGGATAACCCGATAGGGATTAAGGAGACTTGGGATGAAAAATAGTATTCACTATTTTTTGAATTTGTTTATTGGCATGACAATCCTCTTGTGCATGACAACACAAGCAAAAGCAAGCGTTTCATTAAGCTTAACGCCTTATATTGGGATTGCCGCTCAAGCCTTAAATCAAAAAATGCCAGGTAGTTTTGGTGGGAATGTAATTAAAGGCGACTATGCTCAGGCCAATATCTTTGCAGGCCTTCGTTTTTGCGATTATCTTGGTATTGAAGGTGGATATGAAACAACACCTCTTCAAACATATATGACTGCTGTTCCAGCAGGAAGTACCGTTTTTGACGCAGCGGTTGTCAACCCCCCCGAAATGCATAGTGGAAAATCTCAAATTAGGGATTGGCATGCAAGTCTTGTAGCATTTTTGCCTATTACCGATCAGTGCTTCAAGTTTTTAGCAAGTATAGGCGTAACAAGGGCAAAAGTTTTTTATTATGATTATATAATGGCGGATGCTTTCAGTGTAATTAATCCTTTTGCTTTCAGCAATACCTTCGCTGCGTCCAAGACAGTTTTAAGGTTGGGAGCTGGTGCAATATATATGATCAATGATTGTGCTGGTGTTCGCGCTTTAGTGGGATGGAATAATACCTCTCGTTTTCATCAAATAAAAAGCAAGGAAGATGTAACTCGGGTTATCAAACTAGAAAATTCTTGGAATTATGGCCTCGGATTTTTTGTTGAATTTTAACTATTTTATGATTTTCCTCGGTTTCGGCCCTTTATTCCTATTCCTGAGTAATCTTCACCACCTTGTCGTCCAGTGATTGCTCTATGTACATCTTGTTGTTGCTGTTCTGAGGCTATTTTTAGACTATTTTGGATATTTTGAATAGCGTTAAAAAGCGGCAAAATAGCAGCGTCTCTCGCTGCGCGTTCGACAGCAACTTCGGCAACTATTCTAGCATTTGCTCTTCTTTCCAAGCCATCAACTGCATCTCGAATTTCATCGCGAATACCAGGAAGAGCGTCAGCGATGCCATCAGCAATGGCTATTACCATTGCTCTTTCAATAGCTTGTCTAGCAGCTAGTATATCGGCAGCTATTTTAGCATTTACTCTCCCTTCCAAGCCATCAATCGCATTTTGAATGTCGATGCGGATACCAGGAAGAGCGGCAGCAATACCGTTGGCAACTTGTCTTCCCATTTCTACTATCATTGCTCTTTCACTATCTTGTCTAGAGGCTAGTATATCGGCAGCGATTTTTGTATCCACTCGAATTCTTTCAGCTGCGAATTGTGCTTCAAGATCCACTCTTGCTTTTCTTTCAACCCCTAGTTCTGCCTCAAGAGCCACTCTTGCATTTCTTTCATTATCCAGTTGTAGTCTTAAGGCTGCAATGTCGACCCTCATCTCATTTCTTAAAGTAATAATATCATTTCCCAAATCATTTCTTATATTAATATCATCATTCGCTCGAATCTCTGCCTCTTCATGAATAGCTTCAGTTAAGCTATTATCCTTTTGCATTAAAGCTTCTACCTCTTGTTTAAGATTGCCTCGCAAGATGGCATGGGCATCACTTCGCGCATTTGCTTCATTGGCAAGCTCATCCATTATTTTAATATCGGCTTGTTCTCGAGCATCTTTCTCTATATTAATGTCTTCTTCTAAATTTTCAATGTCTTCTTGTAAATTAGCATCATTTTTCACTCGATCAAGTCTTTCCTTTTCAAGCTTTTCTTTAAGTTTCTCAATATCAGGAATATGTTGTATTAAAGTATTTATCTGAAACTGAATCTTATTAATAGCAATATTCAGTTGTTCATCGAACCCAGCTTTTTGAGACTGGATTTCTTTATCGATATGGTTCTTCAAATTAAGAAGCGCAGTGCGCAGTTCATTAGTCAATCTATTTAAACCATCTTCTAAGCTATTATCCCTTAGCGTTAAAGCTTCTACATTTTGTTCGAGATCGCCTCGCAAGATGGCATGGGCATTGTTACGCTCATTTGTTTCATGGGCCAGCTCAGTCCTTATTTGGTTATCGGCTAGTTCTCGATCAACTATCTCGTTAGCAATATCATCATCTAACTCATCAATATTTTCTTGTAAAGAAGCATCATTTTTCATTCGATCAAGTCTTTCCTTTTCAAGCCTTTCTTTAAGTTTCTCAATATCAGGAATTTGTTGTTTTAAAAATTCTATCTGAACTTGTATTTTTTTAATCTCTAAATTCAGGTGTTCAAGGAACCAATCTCTTTGAGACTGGATTTCTTGATCGATATGACCTCGCAAATTATCAATCGCAGCAATACGCTCAAGCCTTTCGCGATTAAAATTTGAAGAAAAAAGAGCTTTCATTTTTGAAATTTTTTCATTTAATTCTTTATTGAAACGATTAAATTCATTGATTATATTTTGATTCCCATCATTCAAAAGTTTAAAGGATGCTTTTAGGCCTTGAATTTCATTAGCAATGTTTGCTTGCAAATTTCTAACAGTTTCTTTTAAATCAGACAAATCTGCAACCAATGGAACTATAGTGTGATCAAATTGATGAGCCAACTCTGCAAGGGCTCGCCCCAAGGTATCTAGGTCATTCATTACAGTGTTTAATTGAGTTCCTAAATCAAGGATCTCTTGTTCTAGTCTCTCGCGAATCTTGCGCTCTTTATCAAAATCTTTTCTAATCGTTTCCTCATCGAAGCCCTCATCTCCCTCTGGTATTAACGATAACGACGATAACTTTTTCTTCTTCAATCCCGCAGCTCGTGCTGACAACTGTGCCAATGCTTCTGTGTTAATTTTAATTTCCAAATCTTGCGCAGGAAGTTGAGGCGTTTGTGTATCTATTCCATATTGTTCTCTGTTATACTTGTTCTCAAAATTGGTATTGGGTTTAATTGAAGATTCTTCCACTTGTTGCTTTACTTCAGCGTTTAGCTCATCAAGTATTTCTTGAGCCCTCGCTAATTCATTTACATCCCCCTCCTCAAATCTTGCCTTTTCTAATCCTTCTAAAAAGGTTACATACTTCTTAAGATCTTGTTTATGCTGAAACGCTGATCCCTCTATTATTGTATAAGCCCTTTTACCTGCATTATTACCTACCATTTCTCTTAATGTCTTCACATGGTTAAGGTATCTTTTAAGATAAATCTCTTTGATAATATGGTCTCCAGCACGAAAATCTTTTTCTTTTTGCTTTAAGAATCCCGGTTGCAAAATCGTCTTAACTGCGGTCAGCACTGAAGAGAAAATACGTAATTCTCCTTCACGAGTTTCTTTCTGTATTTTTTTAAGATCTGTTATTTGTTGGGTCAACACTTTTATTTCCGATTTCCACCCATCACATTCTTCTGTAAGAGCTTGGATACGTTGCGCTTCCGCTGGATCTTTTTTGGCCTTATTTTTTTCTTTCAAAGCTGCTAAACTATTATCACGTTGTTTAACTTCTTCTTTTAATTTTTTAAGCCTAGACCTTAAGTTTGCAATTTCTTTTTCTTTTTCGTCCAAATTAGCATTCAAGTCCGAAACGTATTTCTTAAGATAACCAGCATTTTCTTTGACAAGATCAAGCGCTTCAGTGTATTTACTCATTTATTACTCTCCGTCCACGTTTCTACTCAAACCTAGCCTTCATAAATTAATTTGACAAGGAAATCATTAAAAGTTGCAAAGCTCTCTTAAATGAAGTAAATAAAGTCTAACTACGTGAACATACACTTATTATTAGCTTCTGTATTCACAACAAACAGTACAGAAAAACAAAGTTGCCATTTCCATGTAGATACAGATATATTAAGCGTATATTCACTGTCTAGTTCATTTAGAGTTTTATGTTTGATTTCCAACAGGTGGGGTATGAACTTCAAAAGCTTTCTCAGCAAATTGAGGCATTATGTATAAAACCTGCTAAGCAAAGGTTAATTGCAAAAAAGAGTCCTGAATCGACTGTATTATATAATTTTACCCAATTGAAGCTCCAAGATAGAGTTCAACCCATTTACGATCAACTAAAAAATATTGTTAAAGAACTATTGATTCTCTATTCAACCATCTATCATTTTTTTAATTTAACAAAGCCCGCAACTATAGAAGAATATACAAAAGCAATTGAATGCTTGAATCAATTATCCGATCGTCTCGATAAAATTAAGGCCGAAGAAAGCACCAAAGACATTATTGATAAAACAAAAAAACTACATTTAGATATAAAAGAGGCCATTGAAGAGGCTTTCAAAGCTACACTTACACAGAAAGTATTATTGCAGTTAGAAGTACTTTGGGCTAATCAAAAACCTAACAACTGGAGAGATATCTTCATCGGCAGTTCTTTTGAAAGGAAAATGATGAATGCTTGCAAATTCCTATTGGAACAAGTCATTAAAGAATACTCCGAAGAAAAAACAATCTCTGCCATTGAAAAATCTTTTTTGAACCAAATAAATAAACAAGAACTTGTGGATTTTATCCTTCAAGGCATGAGGGAGATTAGTTTTATGACTCGCCTAGCGAGTAAATATGGCGGAACATTTTTAGAATATGGCATACAAAATCACCATTCGAATTATTTTCTAATTGGGGGAGGCTGTAAAGGTTCAGTTATCGATTGGGGAAGAAAGCTTATTGAACAGTCCAAAACAGATCCTCACTCTCTTAAAGCATATGAAGAGACACTGACTGCATTTCAAAACAAAGAAATTCCAAGCCATTTACCTGCATTTTACTGCCTGGCGGGTGAATCACCCTTAAATCCGCGGGTTAATTTGTATCAATTGTGCGATTATAAAATTTTAAATTCTCTAAACTTTTTTGACTGGTCAAAGGACGGGCATGCTGCAACAAAAATACTAGATTTTTTTAGTGATAAAGAGAAAATTTCCATTTTGGAAGTGCAGCTAAGAAATTCAGGGATAATTTCTCAAGAAATAACAGACAACCATTCGATTGGTATTGCAAAAATCGTGACCCAGGATAAGACTCTGTATTGTTTAAAGGATGCTGATTGCGGTGAATTTAAATTTTATGATCTAGCCCTGTTTCAAGAATGGTTGCAACAATACTTTTCCTCTAAGGAATACGATACCTGCCGATCCTATACGATAACGAATATCAATAACTCTCTTAACGATCTTATTAAAGACAAAATACAATTACCCTCAAGCCTAAAAGAAATAATGGAAGCTCATTATTCTGTAAAAAAATATATTGAGGAAAATTATAATACTTTAATGAATACTCTCTTGAGTCGCGAAGAAGAAAAACAAGGAAAGCAAGAAAAACAGGTCCAGAAAAAGCTTCAAGCACATTAGCTAAATAATTATTGTTTTAGAGATTAATAAAGGTTTATCCAAATTCCAGAGCCGCCCTTTTAGGTATTAGTACCGTATTGATGTTTGAATAACTTAAATGCTAATCTTGAATAAATTAGGATGATCTTATTTTAGCCGCTTCATTAGCTGTGCCATCATGTTTAATGGGCTTAAAAAATAAGCGTTATAGTAGTTCTAAGGAGGGTGGCAACATGGTAAAAAAAGACAAGAAAGATGTCTATGTAATTCTAGAATTAATGGCGGCTGCGCGTCGTGATGCAGAATCCGAAGATGAGCTGCTAGAACCTCAAAAAAATGCTATGCCGAACCTCACAAACCCCGAAGATCTCAGCCAAGCGAATAAAATGGATCAGAAACAAACATTTTTTAATAAAATCTCCAAGCTTATTTCTAAGTTGAGAGGAGATTTGTTTTTATAGTGATAAAGTACTCATTTTGATCGCGTTGCTTAAGGACACCCTGTTAATTTAACTACCCAAGTTTTTGGAATTTTCATTTTATTGGATCGGTTTGATAATATGAGGGGGATTAATAAAAGGCGCTAATTCTAATAACTTAAGGATAAGCGTTGAAATTTTGCTGCAGTTAAGTTTTTTCTTAAGCCTCATCGTATAAAATTGAACCGTACGATAACTTAAGCCTAAGGTTTTACCTATTTCTTTTGCCGACAATCCTTTTAAGAGATAATAAGCACAGAGCTCCTCTCGTAAGGAAAGGTGAGGCTTATCAGAAAAAAATAGTGATTTGATCTGCTTGGATAGTTTTGAAGTCATTTCTATCTCTAAATCATTAAAGGTAGAAATAAGCTCATTAAGGTTTTCTTGGTGAAATTCTGATATATAGTTAAAGGTGCCGATAATCGAATTGGATTTATTTAAAATCGGCATTTTTTTAACAAGAACCATTCTTTCTTTATCGCCAAAGTTATATTTACCTAAAACAAACATAATCATTCCGGAAAAAACCTCTTCATCTTGCTTCCTAAATATGTTTGCATATTTATTGGCACCCCAAGGAAAGTCACATGCCCGTTTTCCAATGATATCTTTTGGGGATTTTAAGTTTCCTAATTTGGCCAATTTTTTATTACAGCCCAAATAAACGGAATCAATGTCCTTCCAGCTGACAATGCCAGGCAGATTTTCTAACACATCAGACATTTTGCTAGAAATTATTTTACTTCTTTTTTGAGGAGAATTTAATTTTTTTTGATAAAATTGTTCAATTGTATATTTTTTAACAACAAGGGATTTCCTCTTTACAACTTGTTTTTCTGTACTTTTTTTCATGTGTATTATCACTAATTAGGGTTGTTAATGGTGTAGAGTCATGTTATCTAAAGTGCAATAGTTATATGAACTAATGGGAATAAATAACGAAGACTTTATGATAGCAAGCTTTCATTGGTATATCAAGTACCGCATTAATGCAGTATTGGGGTCAGATCTGGAATCTAGTGCTATCTATAAAAAAATGTCCAAATTCCAGATTTGACCCCTCCCTCAAGCAGTATTTATCGGATTTATGGTTATCATTTTTCAGTGTTTAATGTTCTTAAGTAGAATTTACTTTGGAATTAAAATGCAAATACCCAAATCAGAATTTGATACTCCCTGGAAGAAAATTTTTGATGTCTATTTTAAAGACTTTATTATTTTTTGTTGGCCAGAAGTATACTCAGAAATTGATTGGAGCAAGGGTTACAAAATGCTTGATAAAGAACTTGGTGAGCTGATAAAAAATGCACCAGTGGGTAATAAAGTGGTCGATAAATTAGTAGAAGTCTATCTTAAAACCGGGAAAAAAGGATATGTGCTCATCCATTTGGAAATTCAAGCTCAAATAAGTTCAGAATTTGCTGAAAGAATGTTTATTTATCGTTGCCAATTGCGCAATCTATACCCGAATTCTATAGCAAGCATAGCCGTTTTAATTGATAGCGATCCGAAATGGAGGCCAAATTTTTATCGAGAAGAATTATGGGGTTCATCTATTGAAGTGTACTTTCCAATTATTAAACTCATTGATTTCAAAGACAAAATCCGAGAATTAGAAAATTCTAATAATCCCTTTGCAGATGTTATTTTGGTTCAACTAGCGGCTTTAGAACAACAAAAACCAGAGGCTAGACTTATGAGTAAAATTAGTTTGATTAGGCGTTTGTATAGTAGGGGCCGGCAAAAAGATGATATTATTAACTTATTAGTGTTTATTGATTGGGTCATTTCGTTACCGTCTTGTTTAGATCATCAATGTTGGGAAACTATCCAAATTGTAGAGGAGGAATTACACGCGGATTATGTTACAAGTTTTCAGCGTATTGGTAGACAAGAAGGTGAAAGCACAATGTTGTTAAGCCAGTTGGAACATAAATTTAGATCAATTCCAGAGGATTATCGACAACAAGTCCAGAAAGCGAGTGCTGATGAATTACTAAAATGGGGAATGAGGGTTTTAGATTGTAGAAATATAGAAGAAGTTTTCAAAGATTAAAAATATTTTTATTGGTCAGGGGTGACAGGATTTGAACTTGCGACCCCTGCCTCCCGAAGGTTGGTATAATAACTTCTAAAGGACGTGGAGCAAGTGCCACATGGTTCAAAGTAAAGTCCCTTGTAAAAATTGGGTACAATTGCGAAGGCAATGCGAGGGGACCTTTTTATTCATTATTTGACTTTATAGTTAAATCGCAATACACTTGTGTTCATATAGTTTTTGAAAATTAAGGGAAGATTATAGACAAAGATTTTAATAAAACAAGAAAAAATGCACAAAGCAGGAAATAACATGTTTACAAAATATTCAAACAAACTCCCTTATCAAACGAAATCATTTGCTGCCCTTTCTATTTTAGATAAATCACGAAAGGACTTGTTCAAATTAAGCTACGAAGATCTAACAAAATTGGTGTTAAGTTCTTATGGGGATTCTATAGAATTACAATTCAAAAGACTAGACGATCAACACATTCTATGGCTCTTAAGTATAATTACAATGGAAAATGCTAAAAAAACTTTACGCTTATTCAATAATCAAATAGGAAATGTTGGTGCTAAAAGACTTAGCGAACTCCTTAAGAATGTTACAAACATTCATTCGGTTAATTTAGATAATAATCACATTGGTGTTGAGGGGGTGAAGTGCTTAATGGAGGCTGCTGAGATTAATGTTCAACTTATAGAAATAAATCTGAGCGGGAATGGACTAAAAGAAAGTGTACTTCTTCCTTTGAAAAGAAGATTACGGATTAATTCTCAAATTCAAGAAGAATTAAAAAAAACCTTGCTTTACATTAAAATAGCAAACACAACATCTGAATTTTTAAAGGATAACTTTGACTTAACAAAAATTATTCTTGATTATTATTCCAGCGCCAGTTCGAAAACAGTTCAAAAATATTTAAGAAGAGAATTATATCCTGATATAAAAACTTTGAATAATCGTGCTGCCACGTTTGAACATACAGAGGGAAAAATAAACGTAATTGGCGAAGTGAATAACAGCTCGATTACTTTTCAATTTTCTTTGCAAAAAGCAAATCATGAAAATGTAGAGCTAAATTTTTCGGAGGAGCAAACAAATATCTTAAATGATGGCGAAGATCCTTGTAAAAATTTGTTAAATTCAAATAATAATATAGATGATGGTTTACAACGATCTCCGTCATATACAAAATGTTGTTTTAAAAATTGTATTATTCAATAGCTTTTTAAAGTTAATAATATGCCTTTGAGAAATGCAAACTAGTAATATATAAAATTTAAAAAAATGCCAAAAGTATGTGCTAACAAAATAGTTGATAGCAAATTTGTATATAAAGAGATTAGTAAATATTTTTGAAAAACATGCAAAAGAAATTATACAGTATTTTTTTAGCTGTCAATAGTATAATGCAGTCTGCGGCGATCTTGCCAATAGAATTGAATAATGAACGATTGAGCCAAAAAAAATCCCAGAGCTCGCGAGGCATAATGAATATAATATGTTGCCAAGAGGTAGCCTCATGCGTCAAGAATGTTGTCGCCACTGAATTAAACTAACTTAATGGAGCACCAACATTCTTGAGGCATGGGACTAGAAATCCACTTTAGTATGTTATATATTTATCCAGGGTTTTAACCTTAAAATCGGAATTCTTAACTTGTGTATACGCGCATCTTGGAGGCGGTGTGTAATTAAATTATATTTTTCCAGTTAAAGAAAATTATCAGAAAATTCTTTTTCTATTTTTGCTGCCATATAGAAATCAGAGGGAGTTAATCCATTAATTTTATGAGTCCACATTTCAATGCTACAGTGTCCCCAACCTATCAAAAGCTCGGGGTGATGTTCTTCTTTTTCAGTAAGAGCAGCTATTAAATTTGCAAATTTTATTGGTGTCAAGAAGTCTTTAAAAGTATATTTTTTATATAAATGCCCTAGCTCATTAATTTGCCAGTTATTATTTAATTGAAGGAGAAAATTATTAATTTCAGCGACATCCATGGGAGGGATACCCCCTTGGCAAGGAATGCACTGTTGTTGGGTCAGAGGATTCTTAGCTTCGTTCATAAAATGCTTTAATTTTTTAAACCAGATATTGAGCCGAGTTAGGATAAGAAAACATTAATTATATGATAATTGTTGTTACAATAAAAGAGGTAGATGTTATTTAATAATTTATACGTTTTTTCATAAATGCTTGAAATTATATATCCAATTAGTTTAGGAAATATATAAAAGTGAAAATAAAAAATGGAACAGGCTAGCCGAATCACTTAATTGAAAAGTTCCAAAATTCTTATGGAATATTAATTTTGTTAGTTGGTATGCAAAAACCGTAATCGTTAGAAAACAATGAGTCTGATCAGTGGATAAAAAATAATTCTGAAGCTAAACCAACTATAAAAATATATTCTTATCTATTAAGTCAAATGATTAAGACATCATTAATGGAACTGTTTCTTTGAATATCTAATATATAAGCTCTTTAACTTGAAGGTGCGAAATTTGTTTCTGCCATAGTTTTGCATAAATTTCACCATGATTTAACAATTCGTCGTGTTTACCACACTCAACAATTGAACCATTATTAAGGACAATAATTTCATTTGCGTGGGTGATTGTAGATAAGCGATGTGCAATAATAATAGTTGTTGTTCCTTGGGAAACTTCTATAATATTTTGCTTAATTTCTTGTTCAGTTGTTGTATCTAATGATGACGTTGCTTCATCAAATAAAAATATGGAGGGCTTTTTTAAGAGGACTCGTGCGATCGATACTCGTTGTTTTTCTCCACCGGATAGTTTTAAACCTCGCTCACCAACCATAGTATGGAGGCCATCGGGTAAATACGAAATAAAACGATCTAAACGTGCCAATCGAATAACTGTATCGACTTCTTCTGGAGTCGCATCGGGTTTACCATAAAGAATATTTTCATAGAGGGTAGTATTAAATAACACGGTGTCTTGAGCTACCACACCAATCGCACTATGTAAGGAATCTTCAGTAATAAGACGAATATCTTGAGCATTGATTAAAATTCGTCCGCTGATAACATCGTAAAATCGGAACAACAACCTAGCTAAAGTAGATTTTCCAGCACCACTTGTTCCTACCACGGCTAGTGTTTTTCCAGCAGGAACACGAAAAGATACATTTTGTAAGATGAGTCGCTCAGGTTGATAATAAAAAGAAACATTTTCAAATTTAATTTCTGAAGAACGAGTATTAAGAGGTGAAGCAGCTGGAAGTGTAATAATTTCAGATTTTTCTTCTAATAATTGTATCACATGCCGCAATTTTACAAATGATTGTCCCATCTGCACTATTATCCAGCCAAAGCTTACCAGGGGAGCAATAAACTGTAGGAGATAACTATTAATAACAATAAAATCACCTATAGTTAGCGTGCCGCGCATTACCTCGTGCCCAGAACGCCAAGTTAAAAGACATAATCCTATTCCTACTATAATACCTTGAGCCATTTGTATTAAATCTGTCTTAATTCGATATCTTATTGCAGCATTTTCTAGTTTTATAAGTAATTTATCAAAAATGTTTGCCTCATGTTGTCTGTTATTAAAATATCTTACAGTTTCGTAATTTAATAAACTGTCTACTACTCGGCCATGGACTTCCAACATATAATTATCATAATCTAATTGAGCGTTAGTTGCCCACCTTGCACCTATAACCGAAAATGTTAAGAATGCAAAGAATGTCCCTAATAATGTGGCCGCGTAACTCCAATGATACAAATAAAATAGAATGGCGATGGCTAAAATAACTTCGATAAAAGAAGGTATAAGGAATAATGCTAAGTTCCAAAAAACTTCAGGCAATGTATTTTGAAATTTTTCTATAGAATTGGTAATCATGCCTATTTTTCTTTGTAAATGGAATTTTAGATCTAAATTGTGTAAGTGGTTGAATATTTTTAATGAAAAATGATGTATCGCTTTTTCAATAACTGTATAAAAAATAATTTGGCGGGCTTTTAATGTTATTTGACTTATTGTATAAGCGCTGCCATAGGCTAACAGTAAAAAAGAAACGCAATGGTAATTAGTAATAGATTCTTTATCATATCCATTTAGTGTTTGAATTGTATTTTTTAAAATTAAAGGAACGCCTACATTTAATGCCATAGTGCTTGCAATTAACAAAAAGCCAAAAATGATCCTAATTTTAAGGGTAAGGGTATTTCCCCAAATATAGGGTAATAAAGTAAGAATAATTCTCCAGTTGGAAATTGGGGGTTTAATCATTTAGTGAACATTTCCCATAGCATTTAAACCTATTTCAGGGAGTAATCTATCTCTTTGCTCAAATGAGAAAAAAGTAACATTTAAGAGAGTTTCATCCATCTGATGATCAAGATGAAGAGTGTAAAACAAATTTTCTATCATCATTTGTGGTTTTTGAAAGGGCGAGACTCTCATATATGTTTGAATAATAAGACCCTTTCAAAGAAATAATCTCTAATTTCTTAGAGACTTATTAAAATAAAAACATAAAAACTTTATATTAAAGATCTTATTGGAGATTATCCGAACTTCTTGCCATTTGTTCTTTCAGACTTCGTGGCCTCATATCAGTCCATACTTCTTTAATGAAGGACAAGCATTCTTCTTTGGGGCCAGATTTTCCAGTATCACTCCAACCAAAAGGTATTTCTTTTCGTATGGGCCAAATCGAATATTGATCTTCAATACTTAGGACCACACGATATAGGTCATGCGAGCTGGTTGAATTCATGTTCTCGTTTGTCATAACTTAGCCTCATTTAGACAGTTTTTTAAATTACTACGTTCGTTAACCTACAGCTATTTTCGCTAAAGCTTAATAGACAGTCAAGTATTAATGCGTCTTTAGCTTTACAGCTTGATATTTTAAGACACTCAAGACTTTTTTCAATCAAATATATGAGGTATGCTATCGTGCTAGAGCAGGAACTCTTTATGAAGTGGATAGATTTTTTTCGGGTAAATAAAGATAGCAATCTTAGGTTGTTTTGTTTTCACTATGCAGGTGGCGGAGCATCCTTTTATTATCCTTGGGCAAAACATCTCCCTGAAAATATAGAGTTAGCAGCGATTCAATTACCAGGGCGCGAAACACGTTTTTCTGAGCCGTTGCTTAAAAGCATGGAGGCTGTAATAAACGCGCTTTTTGAAGAGTTTAAATTGTTATTAGATAAACCATTTGTATTCTTTGGACATAGTGTAGGGGCGCTGACTTGTTATGAGCTTACAAGAAAATTACATGATTTTTCACTAAAACTTCCTGAACACCTTATTGTATCTGGATGTAGGGCGCCTCACTCGCCTTTTCGAAAGAAAGCTATTCGCTCCCTTCCCGACGCAGAATTTATGTCAGAATTAATGCAATATAATGGCACTCCGCAGGTTATGCTTGAACATCGTGAGCTGTTGGAGTTGTTTTTGCCAATAATTAGGGCGGATTTTACTATCTCAGAGACCTATCAATATTTGGAAGGAAATCCATTTCGGTGTGATATAACGGCTATAAATGGACGAGAAGATTCCACCGTCCTCCAGAGCGATGTACAAAACTGGAATCTTCATACTTGTTTGAAATTTAAGCGATTTACGCTTCCTGGAGATCATTTTTTTATAAAATCTGCGCAAAGAGAAGTCTTCGACATTATTAGCGGAATTATAGAAGATGTAAGGAGAAAGCACGCTTAGCGTTCAACATAATTTAATAAGTTGAGAAAGAGGATATTTTATGATTGAATTAACTTCATTAGGAAACATGGGAAGTTATTAATGCAACTGATATCGTGGTGGAGAAGGTGCTTTTTAGGTATCAGGAGATAAAGTTGGAATGCATAAAAAAATAATTGAAGCCGCATATCCTCTCTCTCCGATGCAATCTGGGTTATTATTCCAATTTCTTTATAATCCCAAGTCAGATGCTTACTTTGTTCAAGGTATTTTGACACTTCAGGGAAATATTGAACCTGAGGTTTTAAAAAATGCGTGGCAAAAAATATGCGATCATTATCCAATTCTAAGAACTGGCTTTATTTGGGAAAATCTTGAGAGTCCTTTACAATATGTTTTAGAATCAGTCGAAATTCCTTTTGCAATTGAAGATTGGAGGAATTTAGCAAATGAATCACAGAATCAAAAGTTAGAGGCTTTTATTCAAGCAGATCGGCAGAAAGGATTCGATTTGAGTAAAGCGCCTCTTTTTAGAATATCACTTATTCAATGTGCTGCAGACAAATATTATCTCATTTGGAGCCAACACCATATTTTAACAGATGGGTGGTGTTTTTCTATCATTCTGCGTGATTTCTTCAAAGTATACGAAGGGATGAAAGAGAAAAAAGAAGTTTGCCTTAAATTGTCGCGAACTTATCAAGATTACATTGCGTGGTTACAGCAACAAAGTTTAGATAAAGCAGAAGTTTTTTGGAAAAAATATCTAAATTTTCTTGAAGGTCCCACTATTCTTAGCTTTAAGAATATTATTGAGCAAGATAAAAATAAAGATTATGGTGCTTACCACGTAAAATTTTCTATTGAAGAGACAGAGCAATTTAAAAACTTTGCAAAAGAAAACGGTTTAACCTTAAATACCCTCATCCAGGGCGTAGTAGGAACTGTTCTTAAGACATATACCAATCAACAAGAAGTTGTGATGGGTATTACTATATCAGGAAGAAATATTAATCTACCTGGAATAGAAGATATCATTGGATTATTTATTAATACATTGCCTTTAAGGATAACCTACAAACCAGGGGAAACCACTTTTTTGTTTTTTAACAGACTTCAAGATCAAGCACAAAGGTTAAATGATTATGCTTATACTCCCCTTGCTCAAATTCAGTCCTGGGCTAAAACAGAGAGAAGCTTATTTGATGTTATTTTTGTTTTTGAGAATTATCCATTAGATGAAAGCACTTATAATAACACTGCTGGCTTTGCTATAAGTAATATTAAGTGGATAGAGAAGACTGAATATCCTCTGACAATAACCGTTGGGCCTGGAAAACAGCTTCAAATTTCTTTAAGTTATCAGACAGCACATTTTAATACAGAAATTATCAAAAGATTTTCAGATCATATTAAACAGATCCTAATAAACCTTACTATGAGCACGACGAGTAAATTATTTTTAGCCCAGACCCCCATTGATGAATTTTCCTTTCTTACCCAAGCTGAGAAACAACTTTTCTTACTCGAGTGGAACGATACTAAGCTTAGTTATTCAGCAGATAAGACTATTCATAAATTATTTGAAGACCAAGTCACAAAAACTCCAAATAATATAGCAGTTGTTTATGAGAACCAATCGCTCACCTATCAAGAGTTGAATGAAAGGGCCAATCAACTTGCGCATTATTTAAAGAGCCTAGGGGTTGGAACTGATACTCTGGTTGCTGTTGCAGTAAATAGATCGCTTGAAATGGTTATTAGTTTATTGGGGATTTTAAAAGCAGGAGGTGCCTATGTGCCCTTGGATCCTAGCTACCCTCAGGGAAGACTGCAGTTTATTCTGGAAGATAGCAATGTTCCTATCATTATTACGGATCTAAAGAGTATTGATGAGCTTCCTGCAACATTAGCGCAGGTGGTTTGTTTAGAGGATGAACAAGCGTATTTAAAGAAATATCCAACGAGCAACCCTAACCAAGTTGCTTTACCGGAGCATTTAGCCTATGTCATCTATACCTCAGGCTCTACGGGTAAACCCAAAGGTGTGATGATAGGACATGGTAATTTGAACCATTATATAAATTATTGCAAAAAAACCTATTGTGCGTTGGATGGACCTTCTGTTCTGCATTCCTCTATTGCCTTTGATATGAGCATTACCTCGACTTTCTTACCTTTAGTAACAGGTAATTCAATCTTAATTTCCGGGGGTGATTCTCCTATTGACTCGTTACAAACGATATTACAAGAGCAGAATAGCTTTAGCTTTATCAAAGTAACCCCTACGCATTTAAAGGCCTTAAATAGCCAATTAATTTCAAAATCAATGTTTAAGCAAAGAGGATCTCTCATTATAGGAGGAGAAGATCTACAAGCAGATACGATAAGTTTTTGGCGAGAAACCTTGCCTGATACAGCTATTTTTAATGAATATGGTCCAACGGAAACAACAGTTGGATGTTGTGTTTTTAGAGTAGGGGAAAGCAGTCCCTTATTGTCAGGCTCTGTTGCTATTGGCAAACCGATTTTTAATACGCAGATGTATATATTAGACGCTCATATGAACCCAGTTCCTGTAGGTACTGTAGGAGAGATTTATATAGGAGGCGCAGGGCTTGCTCGAGGCTATTTAAATCGTGCAGAACTCACGGCCGATAGATTTGTTCCTAATCCATTTTTAACTCAAAGTGATATCGAGCAAGGTTGCACAAATTTAAGATTATATCGTACAGGAGATTTAGCTCGCTACTTATTGGATGGCAACATAGAGTTTTTAGGGCGAATAGATGAGCAGGTTAAAATTAGAGGTTTTCGTATTGAGCTGGGTGAAATTGAATCGACGCTTAATAGTCATGGGGAAGTAAGACAAGCGGTAGTATTGGCGCGAGAAGATGAGCCTGGAGATAAAAAATTAGTTTCCTATCTTGTGCCAGAAGAAAAGATTTTAGTGAGTTTATCTTCTCAAGTGACGCTAAAGTCTTCTTCAGGTGCTTCCTTTTCGATTGTTCATGGAGAAGGAGTTTCAGCACTCACGGAAGATTTAAGAAATCATTTAGGATCTTCGCTTCCAGAATATATGTTGCCTTCCTTCTTTATTTACCTTGATCAGATCCCAATGACACCGAATGGAAAGATTGATCGTAAAGCACTCCCAGCGCCAGATCTAAGTTTAAGACAAGTGGAAGAAGAATACGTTGGTGCTCGGACCGAGCTTGAGCAAGGGCTTGTTGATATTTGGTCAGAGGTTCTCAAAGTTGAGAAGATTGGAATTTATGATAATTTCTTTAAACTGGGAGGTCATTCTCTTCTTGCAACCCAAGTTATTTCTCGTATTAGACACAAT
>JABDBK010000034.1 GCA_013288655.1 Gammaproteobacteria bacterium
AAGCATCGAGCGCACCTCCCACAGTACCCGAATAATTCATGGAGATTTTTAGCCCTTCATTAAGGCCTGTCTGATAATGGGTCAATATATCTTTACCGCCGCCATTCCCAATGGTACGGCTGTAATAAGAGAAGGGCAGTTGATCACCGCGTATCACTATGTGATTTTTTAACCAGGTAGGATCTTTTGCTAAACTAATCGGCGTTCTATCCACATATAAACCATTTTTAACTTGTAACTTGGGGATGGGTTTTCCTGATGCATTAGAAACTTTTATGGCCTCATCCATGCGAATTTTGACATCCGCAACATTACCTTCAGCCTGATTGTAAACAGGCGAGTTACAAGCTGTAAGAAAAAGCACTATTGTTAGCCATAAAAAAAATATTTTTTTATAAATCATCATGCTTTCCTCGGCTCTATCAACATCGTACGATTAGACATATACAATACTGCTTGCAATGGGAAAGGTTTTATTAATTTTTCCATCACATTGGGCAAACTGGTTCCGGTCACTCGTCCATCAAAATTATAATCGTAAGGTGATTTCCAAACGACTTTCCAGTGATATCTATCCATGATGCGCTCTACGTTTTCTTTTAGAGAGCCGCTCACGCTAATCGCATACACTTCTGCAGGCCTGCCGAGATTAGCGAACTGATTAGGAAATGCCGTTGTTCCATAGGCAGATGCAAGAGGGACAGGAGCTACTCTTGGGTCTCCCGCCTGAAAAAAGGGTTCGTTTGGAACAGAGGACTCTGGTTTCGCTATTTGCCAACCCGCCATCGCCATGGCTGGAATGGTAAGAATTAAAACGCTTAACTTAAGCATGAGGCAATTCATAGAAATGCTCCATAAACTGTTCCGATTCATCATTATTATTTCCAAGTAGAATGTCATTATATGCGATTTATTCAAGATGTGTAAGTGTTTCCATTTACTTCGCCTGAAACACATTAAAACCTGAACCTGACGGTTCGTTATTTGGCACACATCGTGTAATGGCCAGAATAATTCCAGAACTTGCGTCCCACGTAGATCCGGCATCACCTATCCTGCCCAATTGCGTCACGACATCCAGACAAACGCGCCAATACTTTCCTGATGTAGGAAGACCTGCGTCACCTCCAGTCGTTTGATCACACGCCGCAGTACCACCGCTAAAACATGTAAGCGGAGTACCCGTTGGCTGCTTGTTAGCATCTCCCACCGCAGTCGCAGTAAAACTATTCAAAGAATACGTACTATTACTTTGCCCATAGTAAGTTCCACTTACTGACACAGGTATCACTATAATAGTTGGGCTCATGGTATTTGGACAAACCGGAGCTGGAACACAAGCACCATTATGATAAACTCCGGCAAAATTAATCGACCGTGCATTATTCAAATTTTGTCCGGGAATATTCACGGCTGAAATGACTGCGCAAGGAACGCCCCCACATGGGGTAGGAGCGGGAGCAGAAGCAGAGGCAGGGCAAGAATTTGCCACATAGCCCATAGGCAGTTGATTTGCAATGATGTTAGATTCTCTTGCCGCAGTATTCCTCGCATGACCACCTGAGGCAAACGTACTGCCCATTATCGTAGAACAAATAGAAAATGTTCCCGTTGTAGCATCTTGATAAAAAGTATAACCACTCGCCCAGGGATTATTGATAGTTTTATTAGGTAAATAGTTACCGTTTATTAAATCATTTATCGTATTAGGCCATGTTGAATTATTAATATAATAAGCAAGACCCGCATTAAGTATCTGCTCATACTGCTTCACGGTAACATCTCGTTTTGTTTCATCGACTTGTGTCGTCGTGTAAGTCATTACCATGAGTATAATGCTTGCCACAATAACCATGACTAGCAGCATTTCAAGCAAGGTGAATCCGTGTAATTTTATTTTGTTATATATCATTTTTTATCCACCGCAATAATAATAAGTATAGACATCGGACGGAGTTGCGCCTGGGTTATACAACTCATACATAGGATCATGTGTATACTGTAGCTTAAACTCTTTTGTCACAGGATTCGATATCCACTGCAATGATTGGATCTTTGGAGAAAAAAACGATGGCATACGTTGCCAAACCATATAATTTGCGCTCCCTCCCATCGATACGCCTGTTGAACAATCGACAGCGTTCGGTGGAATAACATTCACAGCACAATCTGCACCGGCCGAGGCCAAATAACGAGTTGTTTTAGTCGGATCTTTCATTTTTACCGCAATTTGTGATTGCCATAACACAACACTGCTACCGGTTAGGGGTGTCGGAGTTGAACATTGCGGTATCGTATAGGGTGAGCAAACAGAAACATTTTTTCTTGTTCCTATGTTAAGATTAAATTGGGCAAGATAGGTCGTGTTTACTGCACCACTATTATCGACTTCTGGTATAGACCGAGGCCAAGGAAAGCTAATATATTGATTCACTGTTGTGACATCAAATGCAACAACGGGCGAAATCCTGGGTGGGAATAGATTGTTAGGATTAAAGGTCAGCGCTCCCTTACTACTGATGGAACCATTTGTAGAAAAAGAAAGATCACATTGTTGTTGATAATAAGCTTTCATAGCTGTAAATAATAAATCCACATTCTCTCGTAAAATAAGATAATCATTGTCCGTTTTATAAGATTGATACATGCTGATCGCTGCTAAAATCAAAGAGGTTGCAATAGCCGTCACAAGCATCACTTCTAACAATGTCATACCTGTAATTTTATGGCGATTCATTAAGCTTGCCCCATAGTCATCGCCGTTAAATAAATACCTCGAACAATCATTAAAACTAATACTGCGCCCACAATAAGCAAGGCGCCGCCTAGAATTCTTGCGATAAATTGCAAGGTTTTCGCATTTTCTTCTGACCCTCTGACCCCCATACGCACCAATCCATGTTCAAATCCCTTGACTTCAGCCATCACACGTAAACGCAGCAAGTCTTTTTCACTGATTAATCCCGTTGATAACACATCTGCAATATTTCCTTTACCCGTACTTAGTAAATGTTCCATCATGACCAAATGTGAACTCACATAGGGCGATGCTTGATATTGCATGACCTTAATAGCATTTTTGAATACGATGCCATTCGAAACTAATAACCCTAATGTTTCCAATAAACGTGATGCAGCAAAACGTCTATAAAGGGTAAACGGTGGAACCAAATCCAAAGTAGGTCTTAAGTCTCCTACGTAGTTAGTCATCACGTGGCGCAGTATAAAAAACACGGCAAAAATCAATACCAAAATTAACCACCACCATTCTGTAATAATATTTGCAAGTCCCACTAACTGTTGTCCTGCAGATGGCCACTGCTCTATGGGTTTCATTTGTCTGAATTGATCAAACACTGAAGTATTCAAATAAACAATAATAATACAAGCCATCAAAATAACTATCAAAGGATAGGTCACAGCCGTTGCAAGTGCAGTTAAAGATGTGCTGCGTTGGCCTAAGGTATTAATAGCTGATTTTACCGTTTCAACCAGTGCACCGCCTTCTTCACCTACACGAATAATTTCTACCACATTGGGGGTAAACCATTCATGCATTCCATCTGCTAAAGGTTGTCCTTCAGAAATCCTTTGGGCTATCGATAAAGATACGTCTCGATTAATTCCTGTACCCACTTGCGCCATCATTTCAATTGCTCTGTTAGCAGGTATGCCATCATTCACTAAAGTATAAAAATCCTCTAGGTAGGCAAGCTGTGCCTTAGCACCAAATTGAAAATGCTTGATATTTTGTATGATATTAATGAAGAAGTCTTCACCATAACCAACAGCCATTTGATTCCTCACTTTTACAACGAATTATTGATATTTATAAACGTTAGCATTCGTAGATACATTGATAGGGCCCACAACTTTTTCAGCATCCAATGGATCACATGTTCCATCTTTAATGAGTTGTATCGCGCGTCCATGAAAATCAATCCAATTATTTTCTTTTAAATATTTTTCCCAATTTAGGGTATCGCATTTTTGAATAAATTGCCTGCCATTTTCATCCACCCAAATAACTTCTGCAACGACAGTTCGGCCGCTCACTCCTGTACGGTTACAATCAACACAACCTGGGCCTCTAGCTAATGCGCTATCCACCGTTTCTGTTCCTAACACAGCATCCCAATCCGGGATAAAGGCTTGATGTTTAGGTGAACTTCTTAATGGAATAGCACATTTTTTACAAACCTTAGGAATAAGTCGTTGACAGATTAAACAACGTAACACGCTGCTATCACCCAAGAGTACGGGTGAAATACCCATATCAACTAAACGTGTAATGATGGCGGTTGCTCTATTCGTATGTAATGTTGTTAGCACCAAGTGACCGGTAATAGATGCTCTCACCATCACATGCGCCGTATCTTCATCACGCATTTCACCTAAAATAATAACATCAGGATCCATACGTAACGATGCGCGGCCCATGCTGGCAAAGCCGCGATCTTCTTTTTCTGTATTCACAGGAACTTGTGTCGCTGCCTCAACGACTTTTTCAACCGGATCTTCAATCGAATAAAGCTTTTGCACAGGCTCAACCATTTCCATACAGCTTGCAAGTGTAGTAGTTTTACCTGATCCCGTAGGTCCTGCGACAATAATAGCGCCAAACGGTAATTTCATCGCCATTTTTATGATATCAACCTGGTTCTTGGTATATCCAAGTTCCTCTAATGTTTTTGATCGAGTTTCACCCGCAGCCAGTATACGCATGACCATATCAAATCCACCGTGCGCAGGAACACTCGCAAGCCGCAAACGAATTTCTTTACCATGTATGTTTAATGGCATAGAAGCATCTTGAGGAACAAGTGGATTAAAATGCGAAGTTGCATGATCTGTTTCTTTATTAAAGGCAACTGATGCGAGTTCTCTTCCTAATTTTTCTGCCCATTCTGCATAAAGATAAAGTTCGCCATGCTGGCGCATACGGATTTTGCTGTAATTGTTTCTTACCTGAATATGTATATCACTGACGCCTTGTAACACGGCTTCATAAACCAGGTCACGTAAATGACGTTGTTGTTCACTAAAGCTGACACTTGATTCACCTTTTTGTTTTTTTCCAATATCTTCTTTCTGGCCGCTCGCTAATAACAGACTAATGAGAGAAGGTGTTGCCGCAAAAACTTGTCCTGGATGTATGCCTTTGCTTAACAGAAGTGATTTACAATTTTGTACGGCCCTAGAAGCTGGCTCAGAAGAGAGAATGGACCCGCTTTTTAAAATAACAATATTATTTTGCTCCTTGCACCAAAAGAGCATTTCATCCAAGACTCTATCTCTATTATCGAGATCAGATTGACTCGTCACAACTTTGGTGCGAGTCGCTGCAGCATACTGTTCAAGTAAGCTCATTTGGTCCTTACTAATTTCCCCAAGCTCAGGATTGCGTACATCACTCATTTGGGTGCCTCTCAAATCGATTGATATATTGAGCAAGCTTGTAATATCAATAGGTTATATTCTTATACTTTTATTATATACCTAAAGTATCAAATATCTAAATTAACCACATCAAGTGCATACAACTCAATAAACTCACGCCTGGGCTCAACTTGATCACCCATTAAGGTAGTGAACATTTTATCCGCAGATACTGCGTCTTCTATCGTGACTTGCAATAAACGACGTGTTTCGACATTCATGGTCGTTTCGCATAACTGATCCGGGTTCATTTCACCCAATCCTTTATACCGTTGTATAGTTTGACCTTTTTTTGCTTCTTCTATAAGCCATACAAACGCTTGAGCAAACGTTTTAACAGGATGTTTCTTTTCGCCGCGTAAAATAAACGCGCCATCATGCAACAAATCTTTAAGTTTTTGTCCTAACTCAATAAATTTACGGTATTCAGATGAAGAAAACAGTTCTTTATTAATTAAAACAACAGAACTTGTTCCATGATGTGTAATGCTAACTTCAGGAAGCCAACAGAGCTTCTCTTTATCTTCTACTACGTTTACTTTGAATTGTCCTTCCTCAGCATGATCTGCCGCTAATTTTGATTCCAATTGTTTAACAAATGATTTCATAACATCTTGTTTTGATAAAGCAGACTCATCCAAAGCATCTAAATGAATCAAAGACTCTAGAAAAGCTTTCGGGTACCGCTTCGATAAACGATGGATAATCGTTATCACAGCCTGATATTCCAACACCAAATTTTCAAGTGCTCTACCATGAACGGGAGGAGCATCTTTACTCACATATAAACTAGCATTGTCAAGAGCAGATTGGATGAGTGACGCTTCCAAGGCTTCTTCGTCTTTAATATACTGTTCTTGCTTGCCTTTTTTAATTTTAAATAAGGGCGGTTGTGCTATATAAACATGTCCACGCTCAATCAATTCTGGCATTTGTCTGTAGAAAAACGTTAACAACAAGGTTCTAATGTGTGATCCATCCACATCCGCGTCTGTCATGATAATGATTCTATGATAACGCAATTTATCTGGATTATATTCTTCACGACCAATGCCGCATCCTAAGGCAGTAATCAATGTCGCAACTTCAACGGAAGATAGCATTTTATCAAATCGCGCTTTTTCAACATTCAAAATTTTACCTTTCAAAGGTAAAATGGCTTGAGATTTTCTATCTCTTGCCTGTTTTGCTGATCCACCTGCTGAATCACCCTCTACAAGAAATAATTCAGATTTACTAGGGTCCTCTTCCTGGCAATCTGCAAGCTTGCCCGGCAGGCCTGCCATGTCTAAAGCGCCTTTTCGACGCGTCATTTCACGTGCTTTACGTGCAGCTTCTCGCGCACGTGCGGCATCAATAACTTTTGTGACAACAGCTTTTGCATCAGCAGGAAACTCCATTAAGTATTCTTGTAGCTTTTCTCCCATCAAAGATTCCACGATGGCTTTGATTTCAGACGAAACCAGCTTATCTTTTGTTTGGGACGAGAATTTAGGATCAGGCATCTTAACTGACAATACAGCGGTCAAACCTTCTCTAAAATCATCACTGCTCGTCGCAATTTTTGCTTTTTTCAAATGGCCTTCATTTTCAAGGTACTGATTCAAAACACGTGTTAATGCGCTTCTAAAACCAGCAACATGTGTGCCGCCATCTTTCTGTGGAATATTATTCGTAAAACAGAAAAACTGTTCATTAAAAGTATCATTCCACTGTAAAGAGACTTCAACAGTAATACGATCTTTTTCAGATGAAAAATAGAAAACCTTTGAATTTACTATGGTTTTATTTTTATTTAAGTCTTCGACAAAAGCTTTTATACCACCCACATATTGAAATACATCATTTTTACCGGTGCGTTCATCTGCTAAGGTAATACGTACCCCTGAATTTAAAAAAGACAACTCTCTAAGTCTTCTGGCAAGCACATCATAGCTAAAATGAATATTAGTGAATGTTTCTTTACTTGGCTTGAAGCGTATTTCGGTACCTTTTTCTGTTGTATCACCCGTCATCGCGAGAGAAGCATCAGGATTGCCATGACGGTAAACTTGCTCGTAAAGCTTGCCATTTAATCTGATCTTTAAATAGAGTTCTTCAGATAAGGCATTCACAACGGAAACACCTACACCATGTAAACCACCTGAAATTTTATATGATTCATTATCAAATTTTCCACCCGAATGAAGCACAGTCATGATAACTTCGGCAGCCGAACGACCCTCTTCAGGATGAATATCTACAGGAATTCCACGACCGTTATCTTTAACGCTGACAGTTTCATCAGCATGAATGACAACATTAATAGTGTCACAGTAACCACCAAGCGCCTCATCTATGGAATTATCTACCAACTCAAAAACCATATGATGCAAACCGGTGCCATCATCTGTGTCCCCTATATACATGCCAGGACGTTTTCGCACCGCATCTAGCCCTTTCAAGACCTTAATTTTAGATGAATCATATCCAGCAGCTGTATTCACTCGTGATTACTCCACATAAATTCTTCAGGCTGTTCACTCACATTACCGTGTTCCACGTGGAACACTTTTATAAAATCATTCGCTACAGAAGACCCTAAGCTATCTCTATCTACAGCAGTAACAAAAATTTGTGCTTCTTGTTTAGAAAGTAGAGCTAACAACTTGGATCGACTGTTAATATCCAGCTCAGACGGCAGATCATCAACAAGGTAAATTGGCCGTCTTTTTGTACCACTCCACAATAGTGTTCCCCGGGCGATAATCATAGCACAAACAAACAATTTTTGCTGTCCCCTTGACAAAATATCTTTAGCAGGAACGCCATTAATGAGTATCTTCAAATCAGCTTTTTGCGGCCCGTATTGGGTATAGCCGAGCTGAAAATCTCTATCTATAGATTGCTCTAACATACTGGCATAAGTCTGCGCCTGGTCCCAACCAGGCAAGTAATTTATCTCTAAATCATTGATATCTAATAATTCTGCGATCGTTGCTTGCAAACAAGGGATAAATTGCTCCACATAATTTCGACGCATTTCATCCATGCTGATTGCCTGCAATATCAACTCACTTGTCCAGGCAGACAATTCCTTTTTTGGCCTACAAGCTCGTAAAGCAGCATTTCTTTGCTTTAAAAGTCGCTCGAACTGCCTCCAGCTACGTAAAAAATCAGGGTTTTTATAAAAAATTCCCCAATCTAACAATTTACGCCTTACAGCAGGGCCTCCATCTAACAAATGATGGCAATTTGAGTCCATTAATTGAACGGGCAGTAAACTTGCCGAATCCGTAATAGAAAGAGCATCCTTAGCATTAATGCGTATTTTTAGGCCGCCATCCACATGTCGTTCTAAACCTATAGCATCACAAACAGCTTGCTCTGACGTAATACTCGCAAAAAGTGATAATTTATGGGCTGAAGCGTTTACAACACGATCGGCGACAATGCTTCGAAATGAACGACCTAAACTAAGATAATAAATGGCTTCGAGCATGCTCGTTTTACCGCTGCCATTACTGCCGATAATAAAGTTAAATCCTTGAGTAATAGGCTGAAATTGTGCCGAAATAAGATTACGGAAATTGGATATTTCTAGGCGAAATAATGCCATGATACTTAACTTACAATCTCATAGGCATAACAACATATAAACTATCATCTTTTTCGTGAGCCTCTATCAGAACACCGCCATTAGGATCCGTAAAAGACCAACGTATATTTTCAGATGCAATGGTCGAAACCACATCAAGCAAATAAGCCACATTAAAACCTATTTCCATACCATCTCCCTGATAATCCAATTGGACTATTTCCTCGGCTTCTTCTTGCTCAGGATTATTAGCCAAAACGCGCAAAACGTCTTGATCAAGCTGTAAGCGTACTCCGCGAAACTTCTCATTGGAAAGAATAGAAGCGCGCGCAAAAGCCTGTTTTAAAGCTTCACGGCTCGCGATTGCCGTGTTTTCAATAGTGCGCGGAATGAGCTTTTCATAATCAGGATATTGAGCATTGATCAATTTAGAAGTAAATATAAAATCAGAAGATACCACTCGAAAATGATTTTCTCCTACACATACTTTTACAGCAGTTTCATTGTTCGCATCAAGCAAACGCATGAGTTCTAATACACTTTTGCGCGGCAAAATAACGCGTGCTTTTGCATCATTCATGGCAATATCATGCATTGAGCTATACGCCAATCTATGCCCATCCGTGGTCACGCATTTAATAACACCTTGATTAATATCAATTAACGCACCATTAAGATAGTGTCGCACATCTTGTTGACCCATCGCAAAATGGGTTTTAGTAAGCAAATTTTTCAGCTTGGCCTGATCAATCGTAAATTCCGTCGTAAAATGACTATCTTCTATTTTTGGAAAATCCTTCGCCGGTAAGGTTGTCAATATAAACCGGCTTTTCCCCGAACGTATCAGCAATTGCTCACCTTCCAATGCAAGCTGTAACGAAGCTTCATCAGGCAAGGCCCTGCAAATATCAAGTAACTTTCTGGCTGACACCGTAATCGAACCAGGCTCTGCCATCTGATCCAACAATGCTGTTCCAATGAGCTCTACCTCAAGATCGGTCCCAGTAAGCGATAGCTTGTCTTCCGTTAATGTCATTAAAACATTCGCTAAAATAGGTAGTGTTTGTCTTCGCTCAACAACACCACTAATCATTTGTAAAGGTTTAAGCAATGTTGCACGTTGAATGGTTACTTTCATAATATAATCTCTAAAATCAAGTAGTTAATGTTCGCAATAAATTGGTGTAATCTTCTTCGATATCCTGGTTTGTCTTTTTAAATTCCGCAATAACACGACAAGCATGTAATACCGTCGTATGATCTCGTCCACCAAATGCATCGCCAATTTCTGGCAAACTATGATTCGTAAGCTCTTTAGCAAGTGCCATGGCCATTTGTCTAGGACGCGCAACAGACCGACTACGACGTTTAGAGAGCAAATCAGCAACTTTAATTTTGTAATATTCAGCCACCGTTTTTTGGATATTCTCGATAGTAATAAGCTTATCTTGTAGAGCTAATAAATCCCGCAATGCATCTTTAACAAAATCCATCGTGATGGGCTTGCCTGTAAAATGAGCATTCGCAATAATGCGCTTTAATGCGCCTTCTAATTCACGAACATTTGATCGAATGCGTTTTGCGACAAAAAATGCTACTTCATAAGGTAAAATGATATTTGATTGCTCAGCCTTGCTCATTAAAATAGCCACACGAGTTTCTAGTTCTGGGGGTTCTACTGCGACTGTCAAACCCCAACCGAAGCGCGATTTTAGACGCTCTTCGACGCCGTTAATCTCTTTTGGATACCGATCGCAGGTTAATATGACTTGTTGTTGTCCTTCGAGCAGCGCATTAAATGTATGGAAAAACTCTTCCTGAGACCTATCCTTGCCTGCAAAAAATTGAATATCATCTATTAAAAGTGCATCAACTGTCCGGTAAAAGCGTTTAAAATCGTTCATCGCGTTAGTTTGCAATGCTTTGACCATATCGGCAACAAAGCGCTCTGAATGCAAATACAAAACCTTAGCATGTGGGTTATTTAGCATGATTTGGTTACCAATAGCATGCAATAAGTGGGTTTTTCCCAAACCAACGCCGCCATATAAAAACAACGGGTTATAAGCCACTGCAGGATTTTCCGCAACCTGTATGGATGCGGCTTTTGCTAATTGGTTTGACTTGCCTTCGACAAAGTTATCAAAGGTAAATTTAGGATTGGTATTACTTTGATGGTTTGGTAACTCTGGTGCCTGATGAGCTGCTACCTTATGACTGCGAGTCGCAACCGAGGGCGCGCCTGCAGCCTGCTGCGCAGTTTTAACAGCCTCTGCCTTCCCCGAACCACCGCTACTGTCTTTACTGCCTATTTCAAGAAAAATAGAGGGCGGAGCAGGCGGATCACAATATTGCGCCACAAGTTCTTTAATACGGCTTAAAAAACGCTCGTTAATCCAGTCAAGCACAAACCGATTAGGCGCAAATAATACCAACCTATCACCGGCATGTTCTACTTGCAGAGGCCTAATCCAGGTATTAAATTGCTGCGATGGAAACTCATCCTGCAAACAATCTAGACATTTTTCCCAAAGCGTCGCCACTGACAATCTCCCAACGTTGCCTCAAACACAAGCAATGATTAACAAAAAGAATAAAATGATACGAACTTGTAACACTAACATATTTTGCTATCTAAGATAATAGGGCTGTTGACAATTGGATGGTTGTTTTTAATATTTTTTATGCTATGATTGTAACCTGTTATATAACAGGTTACAATTAAATGATACACAATCCAAAGCATCCAGGTTGCCTAGTGAAAAGCCTTTGTTTAGATCCCCTGGGTATTTCTGTCACTGATGCGGCCAAAGCCCTGAAGGTATCACGCCCTACGCTTTCAAAACTTCTTAATGGTCGCATTAATATCAGCCCAGAAATGGCTATTAGAATATCCATCGTTTTTAGCACATCTGACAAACTTTGGATTGACCTCCAAGCAGGTTATGATTTGTGGAAAGCACAACAGAAGAAAAATAAATTGCATCTCAAGCCTTTAGTGATACCCAAAGAGGCTGCGTAACATGCAAGATATCAAGGACATGCGCCATCATCAGCTTGAATGAAAAGAGGAGATCAAATGTCTAAGATAAAACATGTCCAAATGGCGAAAATTATTACAAAAACCGCTCAAGAATATCGTCAAATTCATTCCAATCGAATTAAAAAAGATATTGATTCATTGCTTGAGCAAACCAGAGGAATGTGGCGTGAAAAAGATGGATTAATCTATCAAACCAATATCCGTGATGAGTGGGATATGTAGTCATGAGCGATTCTTATTCAAATAACTCATTCTTTGTTTAGCTATTCTACAATGTCACAGTAAAGTCTTGTGACGCTTCCTGACGGTCGCGGCTCGGTAACACTTTTTTCTCACCTACAAATCACTGGTGTTTTATAAGCCAAATCAAGTAAAATAGATAACTTTTTTAAGCGATACTTATCATGCTAGATGTAAAACAAACATTTGATGTCATTGTCATCGGCGGCGGTCATGCGGGAACTGAAGCTGCTCTTGCATCTGCACGCATAGGCGCCAAAACCTTGCTTTTGACCCATAATATAGAAACTTTAGGACAAATGTCTTGCAATCCTGCCATTGGCGGCATTGGCAAAGGCCATTTAGTCAAAGAAATTGATGCATTAGGCGGCATCATGGCTCAGGCTATCGATAAAGCAGGCATACAATTTCGTATATTGAACGCAAGCAAAGGCCCTGCCGTTCGCGCGACACGCGCACAAGCGGATAGACAGCTTTATAAACAAGCCATTCGTTACTCGCTAGAGACCCAACCCAATTTACTTATTTTCCAACAAGCCGTGGATGATATTATTCTTGAACAAGATCGTATTGCGGGAGTTATTACCCAGACGGGTTTAACATTCATGGCTAAAACCGTCATATTGACTGCAGGAACATTTTTGGCGGGCAAAATCCACATTGGCATGAAGAACTATGAAGGCGGGCGCGCAGGTGACCCGCCAGCAAGAAACTTAGCGCATCGTTTACGCGAATTAAATCTTAGAGTCGGTCGATTAAAAACAGGCACACCGCCTCGCATCGATAGCCGCAGTATTGATTTTAGCGTCATGGAAAGACAAGATGGCGACACACCTACACCTGTGTTCTCATTTTTAGGTCATGTGAGCCAGCATCCGCAACAAATACCTTGTTATATCACGCATACCAACGCTAAAACCCACGATTTGATTCGAAGCGGCCTCGGGCAGTCACCTATGTATGCGGGCATGATTGAAGGCGTAGGACCACGTTATTGTCCTTCCATTGAGGATAAAGTCGTACGCTTCGCTGACAAAGACTCACATCAAATTTTTGTCGAGCCTGAAGGCTTAAACACTTTTGAAATTTATCCCAATGGTATTTCAACCAGTCTGCCTTTTGAAGTTCAAATTGAATTTGTTCGCAGCATGCGCGGATTTGAAAATGCACATATCACACGTCCGGGATACGCTATTGAATATGATTATTTTGATCCTCGTGACTTAAAGCCTTCTTTAGAAACTAAGGCCATCATGGGATTATTTTTTGCGGGACAAATCAATGGTACAACCGGTTACGAAGAAGCCGCGGCCCAAGGTCTCATCGCTGGTATGAATGCAGCGTTACAAGCCAAAGATCTAGAACCCTGGACACCACGGCGTGATGAAGCCTATATGGGCGTTTTAATCGATGATTTAATTACTCGCGGCACCCAAGAGCCCTACCGCATGTTCACGAGCCGTGCGGAATATCGATTATTATTACGTGAAGATAATGCTGATCTACGTTTAACACCAAAAGGTTATGAGCTAGGATTAGTTAATGAAGACCGCTTTCAACAATTCGACAAAAAACGCCATGCTATCACAGCCGAAAAAACACGTCTTTACTCCAGTTGGGCACGCCCTGATACCAAGATAGCAAAAGCCATAGAAGCTTTAACAGAACAACCGCTAGCTCGTGAATATCGATTAGAAGAATTATTACGCCGACCGACTATAAGCTATCAAGATTTAATGGCTATAGAAGATATTGGCCCAGGTGTAGAGGATGATAAGGTAGCAGAACAAGTTGAAACACAAATTAAATATGCGGGTTATATTGAACGTCAGTATGATGAAATTGCTCGCCAACTTCGCAATGAAGAAACCAAGATTCCTGCAAAGTTAGACTATGCCAGTGTCATTGGATTATCCACCGAAGTAAAACAAAAATTACAACATGCAAAACCTGCCACCATAGGCATGGCATCACGTATTCCTGGCATGACTCCAGCCGCAATTTCTTTACTACTCGTTCATTTAAAAAAATCGAATCACCTATGACTATTAATCAAACCGAGTTTTTACAACAAGCACTTCTCGCTAATGGACTCGATATTTCTGCAGCAACTCAAGAACAGATGTTGCATTATTTGCATTTAATGCGCGAATGGAACCGCGTATTTAATTTAACAAGCATACGTGATCCCAAAGAAATGATTATTTTACATCTTTTAGATAGTCTTTCTATTCATGCACATCTGCATGGAAAAAATATTATTGATGTAGGCACAGGCGCAGGTTTACCTGGAATACCACTTGCGCTCACGAATCCTACTCATCATTTTGTATTATTAGACTGCAATCACAAAAAAACTCGTTTTTTAAATCAAGTTATTTACGATCTAAAGATAAACAATGTTGAAGTGGTTCATGCACGAGCAGAGGATTATCATAAACAACAATTTGATAGCATTCTTTCTCGCGCTTTTTCTTCACTTAAGGTAATGTTATTAGGAACGAGTCACTTAATTCGCGAGACCGGCCAATTTTTGGCAATGAAAGGAACTTATCCTGAACATGAAATTCAGGAAATTCCCGCTGAATTTAAGCTTATCAATGTGTATAAATTAACAATCAAAGAACTGAATGCGGAACGCCATTTGGTTTGCATGGAGAAAAATACCGATGGGAAAAATAATCGCGATAGTTAACCAAAAAGGCGGGGTTGGCAAAACCACAACCAGCATTAATCTTGCAGCAGCTTTTGCTATGATGAAACGCAAAGTCATGCTCATTGATTTAGATCCTCAAGGAAATGCGACTGTGGGTAGCGGCATAGATAAATCTATGTTTAATGCCGCAAGTTATCAGGTTTTATTAAACGAAGTGACTATTGCAGATGCTCTCGTTAAAACACCTGGTAATTATGACTTACTCCCAACAACCCATGAACTCATTGTAGCTGAAGTTCAATTAATGCAAGCTCATCAACGTGAAACACGTTTAAAACAAGCGATCGCCCCAATCATTAATAATTATGATTATATTTTAATTGATTGTCCGCCATCGTTAAACATTTTGACTGTCAATGCACTCGTTGCAGCAAACTCTGTCCTCATTCCAGTGCAATGCGAATATTATGCATTAGAAGGGTTAACTGGATTACTTCACACTATTGAACAAATGCAAACAACGATCAATCCAACTTTGCATATTGAGGGCTTATTACGCACTATGTACGATGGTCGTAACAGGCTAGCACTTGATGTTTCCGCACAGTTATTACAACATTTTCCTGGGCGCGTTTATCGCACGGTTATTCCACGTAATGTGCGCTTGGCAGAGGCGCCCAGTCACGGAATATCTATCTTGCAATATGATGAAAAATCACAAGGCGCTATTGCTTATTTAACACTTGCTGGTGAAATGTTACGACGCGTTGATGAAAAGAAAACTTCTCTTAAAAAAAGTGAACAAATAGCATGAAAAAGCTATTTTTAACCCTATTAATCATGACGAGCGTATTATTCTTTTCACATGCTTTTGCTGATGAGACAAACTATTATTTAATTGTAGATGCAGGAAGCACAGGGACACGTTTACATTTCTTCAAACATAACGATGATAAAAATATGCCTGTTATTGAAGAAATATTTTCTGAGAAAAATTCTATTCCACTTGCTGATAAAGCTTTTGAAGCTATAGATCCATTGCTACAAAGTGTTGTGAAAAAAATACGAAGTCATCACATAAAAACGCCTGTCGCTATTTCTATTCTTGGCACAGCAGGTATGCGTTTACTCCCTTCTGAGCAACAAAAAAATATTTACCAAAAACTAAGCGATGGCATATCAGCTAGTTACAAAGACATTTTAGAACCTCATCATATCGAAACTATTTCTGGAAAAATGGAAGGTATCTACGACTGGCTAGATGTGAATTATTTACAAAAAAATTTCCAAAATAACACTCCAACTTCTGGCAGTATAGATATAGGTGGAGCATCGACTCAAATTGCTTTTGCAACTGATAAATCAAGCAAGTCCATTGATGAAGTTTCTTTAACATTAAATAAAGTTAATTATATTGTTTTTAGTAAAAGCTTTTTAGGTCTTGGACTGGATCAAGCGCGAGAAAGCATGAATATCGATGAAAACGCCGGTTTCTGTTATCCAAAAAACTACAACCGTACGGGTAAATTTGATCTTGCATCATGCAGTCTTATTTACAATCAAGTGATAGAGAATTATCACATTGATCAACTTGCTATGCCGACTTATAAAATTCCGTCTTTTGTTGCATTTTCAGGTGCTTATTATACTTATCACTTCTTCGGCACTGACCCTAATGTTCCTGATCAAGATACCTTAGAACAAACCATTATACAGCCGACATGCAGCAATACTTGGGAAACATTAAAAGAAGCCTATTCTGCTGAGCCTGAAAATTATCTCGCAAATTATTGCGCGAACAGTATATTTGTCACCGATTTATTATATGGGCCTTTCCGATTGCAATCTAAACAAATCCATGTTTTATCTAGTATCAACGAAAACAAAATCGATTGGGCATTAGGAGCCATGTTATACACCATCATTACGAGAGAAAATTAAAATGTCTTATTTAGTCGATTCGCCTTTAGGAAAAAAATCAGATTATGTTACAACCTATCAACCTGATTTATTATTTGCTATTCCACGGAGCCAGCAACGTGAAAATATAGGCATTCATGATAATTTGCCATTTTACGGTGTCGATGTTTGGAATGCCTACGAACTTTCTTGGTTGAATACTAAAGGCAAGCCCGTTGTTGCTATGGCGCAATTTCAATTCCCTTGTTCTTCGCCTAATATTATTGAATCGAAATCTTTTAAATTATATTTAAACTCATTCAATAATACTAAATTCACATCGTTAGACGAAGTTTATAAAATTATTAAAAATGATTTATCGAAAGCGACTCACGCAGATGTGAAGGTAGACATACATTTATTACATCAAACATCAGAAGAAATCCAACGACAGTTTGATGGCATATATTTAGATGAACTTGATATTACATGTGAAAATTATCATGTTGATCCAACTCTATTGACCATCGAAGAAAATATCATTTCTGAAACTGTATATAGCGATTTATTGAAATCCAACTGTCTGATTACGGGGCAACCTGATTGGGGAAGCTTACAAATTAGTTATACAGGTAAGAAAATACAACATCAAAATTTATTAAAATATATTGTTTCATTCCGCAATCATATTGAATTTCATGAACATTGTGTTGAACGCATATTTATGGACATTATGCAATATTGCCAGCCGACAAAACTTACAGTATATGCACGATACGTGAGGCGTGGAGGACTTGATATTAATCCTTTTCGCTCAACTGAGATCACGCCCTTGGATCAATCGCTACGTCTATGTAGGCAATGATTTAAGAGCACATATTGTTAAAGATTATTAGTAATTATTATTGCGCATAGCTTTCTGCTTAAAAATAGACACTTTTAACCTTTTCTCAGAAACCAGAAGGTATTGATTAAATAGGAATAATTAATTTTTATTCGCTTTTCGCTAATATACGCAAAACATGTAATAACCCATTTAACGTAGTATTTACAATTCTAATAAAAATACCTTAGTACGCGACAAAAAATCATACCATAGGCTATGACTGTTTTGAGTTATCTCCTTACATATTGAAAGACCCACCCCGCAAATGTTTCCGCCCTGATTTTATTGTAGGTCTCGCTATATCGCGGAAACATTGTGTGGGGCCTATTTTTACTTAGACTCAAACTATGAGTTATGCTCAACAACATATAA